>JAPKZM010000230.1 GCA_026393775.1 Candidatus Aminicenantota bacterium | reverse complement strand
CCAGTTTGTTCCGGGTAAAAGCGATGGCCGAACCATCGGGAGAAACGGCGGGAAGGATGCTCTTCCAGAAGCTGTCGGTGAGCTGCCGCTCCCGGCGCGTATCAAGCTCCAGAATGAATATCTGCTCCCCCCCGGCCTGGGTGGAATTGTACAGGACCGCGGCGGCGCTGCTGTCCCAGCACGGCACGTGAAATTCCCCATTTCCCCCCATCAGCAGCTCGGCAGCGCTCCCGTCGGCGCGCATCCGCCAAACGGCAGCCGATCCCGTACGGGTCGATTCAAAGACGATCCAGGAACCGTCGGGGGAAGCGCTGGGGTAATAGTCGTCGGCCTGCGACCGCGATAACCGGGTCCTTGAGCCATTGGCCAGGTCGAGGGAGAATATCTGCCAAAGCTCATCAACCCGCGACTGGAAGAGGATGATCCCTTGCCCGGGTGTCGCCGCCGGAGCTGCCGACCCTGCGGGAATCGCTTCGACGCCCCGGTTCGTCCGGCCGGTGATGACGAGGCCGGCCATGACAACCATCCCTAGGACCGCGGCGGCTGCCGCCACTTTCCACAAGTTTTTTTTTGTAAGCAAAGAAACTTTAATCTTCTCCACGGCGAAATTTTAGGAGACTTTGCGCCAAATTGCAATAGAGCCCGTGTTTTGCTACAATGGGACGTAAGCAAAGGTTTGAATTCTCCCATGAAAACCAACCATAAACCGGAAAGCCGGACCGCATCGTTTGTCAGCCTGGGGTGTTTCAAGAACACCGTGGACAGCGAGGTGCTGGCCGGGATGCTGAAGGAACGCGGAATGGAAATCGTTTCCGAGTACGAGAATCCGGAGTGGTTGATCATCAACACCTGTGGTTTTATCCGCGACGCCAAAGAGGAGAGCATCGAAGAGATTTTGACCGCTCTCGAGAAAAAGGAAAAAGGGGAAATAAAAAAATTGGCGGTATTCGGCTGCCTGATCCAGCGCTATCTCCCGGAATTAAAAAGCAATTTTAAAAATGTCGACATTCTGTGGGGAGTCAATGACATGGAAGAAATGGCCGACGCCGTGGCCAAAAGCCTGCCCGCCGTATATCAAAATAAAAACCTGTTCCTGTACAACGACCGCCACCGGCGCCCGCCTTTCACCGCCCCGGGATCGACGTATATCAAAATATCGGAAGGCTGCAACATGGCCTGCAGCTTTTGCTCCATCCCCATGATTCGCGGTTCGTATCGTTCTCGGGCGATTGCATCGATTTTAAGGGAAGCCGAACGCTTGAAAAAAGCGGGGATCGAGGAATTGAACTTGATTTCGCAAAACTCGACCTATTTCGGCAAGGATCGCGGCGCACACTCGCAGCTGCCCGGCTTGCTGCAAGAAATTTCCAGCCTCGGTTTTCGCTGGCTGCGGGTGCTTTACCTGATGCCCGAGGAAATAACCGCGGAAATCCTCGCGGCCTTCGCCAACCCATCGATCTTGCCGTACTTCGATTTGCCCTTCCAACACGTGTCGGCCGGGATACTGAAAAAAATGCGCCGCGGTGGTGATTACAAAAAAAATATGCGGCTGGTGCGGCAAATCCGGAAGATGTTCCCACAAGCCGTTTTACGCAGCACCTTCATCGTCGGTTTCCCGGGCGAGGAAGAGAAAGATTTTTCCGAGCTGCTAGAATTTGCAAAAGAATCGGCGATCGAAAGGATCGGCGTTTTCGGTTTTTCCCTGGAAGAAAACACCGCCAGCTGCGAACTCCCGCAGAGAAGGAATCCGCAAACCATCGAAAATCGAAAAAATCGTTTGCTGGATATCTCGGATAAAAACCTGAGGAAATACAACCAGACCCTTATTGGAAAAACCATGGATTTTTTGCCGTTGGCCCCCTCCCCCTGGGCCAATAACAGTACGATCGGACGCATCGGTACGCAAGCGCCTGAAGTGGACGGCCACTGCCAGGTGCAGGTTAAGTTCAGCGAGGCATACAAGCTGTTTCCGGTCAAAATAAACGAGTTTCAAAACGAAATGCTTTTTGGAGAAAGAGAATGAGGCAATTGGGCGTTTTGCTTGCCACCTTTTTTGGCATCGGCCGGATCCGCATTGCCCCCGGCACCTGGACTTCATTGATCGTCACACTAATCATCTACTTCATCCCACCTTCCCTTCTGCCTAGCGCCATCCTGGCACTGGTCATCGGGGTTGTTTTTGTCATCGGCATTCCGGCCGCGGCAATTTGCGAAGAGTATTTCCAAAAAAAGGACCCGCGCCAGTGTGTCATCGATGAGGTGGCCGGACAGATGATCTGTTTCTTATTCCTGCCTCACACGATCGGTTTTTATGGCGCCGCATTCCTGCTGTTTCGTTTTTTTGACATTTTGAAACCTTTTCCCATCAAGCGCAGCGAAAAGATTCCCCATGGTATCGGCATCATGTTGGATGACGTGCTGGCCGGTTTTTACACGCTGGGGATTTTGCAAGCAGTGCGCTACTTTTTTTATAAATAGCCACGCGTGTGTTTGGCTAATTGGAGAAGGCGTGAATTCCAATTAAAATTCCAAGCGCCAATTGCTTTTCAAGGTAAAAAAGTGTAAAATAAATCAAAATTCGCAAAGGAGGACCGCGAAATGGCAAAAATATGCGATATCTGCGGCAAGAAACCTGTCTATGGCCATAATGTCAGCCATTCCCATAAAATGACCAACCGGCGTTGGGAACCCAACCTGCAGAAAATCAAAGTCGTGGTCGACGGGAAAACCCAATCCCTGCGGGTTTGTACCGCCTGCATCCGCTCGGGAAAGATCAAAAAAGCCGTTTAAACGATCATCCAGTTTGAAAATGCAAACTGGCAGCAACAATTTTCTGCAAAAAAGAGTCGGAATCATCGGCGGCAGTTCACCTGAACCCAGGCACCTGCGGATAGCCGAAGAATTGGGAAAATTGATCGCCCAAAACGGATATATTCTAGTCAACGGCGGTCTCAAGGGGGTCATGGAAGCATCGGCCAAAGGAGCCAAGTCGAAAGGCGGAGTAGTGATCGGCATTTTGCCCGGGAAATCGGCCCAGGACGCCAACCCATACACCGACGTCGCCATTCCCACCGGACTCGGCTATTTGCGCAACGCCCTGGTGGTGTTGAACGCCGACGTGCTGGTGGCCGTCGATGGCGAATACGGGACCCTTTCGGAAATCGCCTACGCGCAGGTCTATGGCAAGAAGGTCTTCGGGATCGAAACCTGGGATATCCGCGGCGTGATTCCCGTCGACTCTCCGCAAGCCGCCATACGGAACATCGAAGAATATTTCAAGGACCGGCCCTGAACGGTTCGGCCATGAAATAAAAAGCGCATGATCAACAATTACAGGGTGGTCGTTCACTTCGACGGGACAGAGTATCACGGCTGGCAGTTCCAAGCGCCCGAGTATCGCACCGTCCAGGCCGAACTGATCCGGGCGTTGAAAATCATCGCCAAAAAGCAAATGATCGTCACCGGCAGTTCAAGAACCGATGCCGGAGTCCATTCGCTCGGCCTGACCGCCAACTTTCACCTGCCGGTCGCCATCGAACCCGAATCGCTGCAAAGAGCGTTGAATTCCCTGCTGCCCAAGGACATTCGCATCATGGAGTGCGCCCTGATGGACAAATCGTTCAACGCCCGTTTCGGCGCCTCCAGTAAAACCTACACCTATTGCATCTTCACCGGCCCGGTGCAATCCCCGTTTAACCTGCGTTTCGCCCTGCACGTACCTTATCCGCTCGATATCAAGGCTATGCGCCGGGCAACGCGTCATTTCATCGGCGCCAAGGATTTCACCTCCTTTACGTCCGACGAACCCAAAAAAAAGAAAATGAGGGAAGTAAGCGAGTTCAAAATGCAGGTGAAGAAGGAAGAAATTATTTTCACCGTCAGCGGCAAGAGCTTCCTGCGCTACATGGTGCGCAACATGGTCGGCACCATCCTTGATGTCGGCCGGGGAAAGATCAAAGCGGAAGATATTCCCGCCATTTTCGCCGCCAAGGACCGGCGCCGGGCGGGTCAAACGGCACCGGCAAAGGGCCTGACCTTGGTCAGAGTCGAGTATCAACCTCAGCAAAACCAGGACCAGACGAAGTAAAGGCTGACGCTCCCCGGCCGAGCGCTAGCGGTCCGGGGACTGGCATTGAAGATAAGCGTGAAGCGACTCGGCCGCTTTCTTGCCGTCGCCCATGGCCAGAATGACCGTCGCGCCGCCACGGACGATATCGCCGCCGGCGAAGATCCCGGGCAATGCCGTCTGCATGGTCTCCTCGTTCACCACTATGGTTCCCCATTTCGTGATTTCGAGCCCCTTGATCGCCTGCGGGATCAGCGGGTTGGGGTCGGTGCCCACCCCGACCACCACCGTGTCCACGTCGATCAGGTATTCCGAACCCGGAATCGGCACTGGCCGCTTTCGACCCGAGTCGTCGGCCGCTCCCAGCCCCATCTTCTGTACCTTCATTTGCTTGACCCGTCCATTGCTGTCGGCAAGATATTCGACCGGGTTGGTCAAGGTCAAAAACTCGACCCCTTCCTCCTTGGCATGGTGGATCTCCTCGATGCGGGCGGGCATTTCCTGCTCGGAGCGGCGGTAGACGATCATTGCCTTGTCCGCTCCCAGACGGATAGCGGTCCTGACCGAATCCATGGCCGTATTGCCGCCGCCGATGACCGCTACGCGCTTGCCGCTCATGATCGGCGTGTCATACTGTGGAAACTGGTATGCCCGCATGAGATTGACCCGGGTGAGGTATTCGTTGGAAGAATAGACGCCGATCGAATTTTCGCCAGGGATGTGCATGAATTTCGGCAGGCCGGCGCCGCTGCCGATGAAGAACCCCTGAAATCCCTGATTTTTCATGTCGTC
>JAPKZM010000065.1 GCA_026393775.1 Candidatus Aminicenantota bacterium | reverse complement strand
GACGACAGGTCGATGCCCAGTCCCTTGTGGCCGGCGGCGGCAAGCAATTCCAGGAATTCGCCGCGGCCGCAGCCGATGTCGAGGATTTCCCGGCGGCCGGCAAACAGGGGCAGATATTTCTGCAGCCGTTGTTCGATGCTCTCGCGGCTGCCGCGGAAGCGCTGCTCGAAATCGGCATACTGCAGCGGCGATAGTTGCTCCTTGATGGCGCGCAGCTCGCCGGAGGCCGCTGCGGCGGTTTTATCGCCAAGCGTATCCAGCAAGCGGTCCAGCCTGTTTTCCAGCTGGGCGAAATGGCTGAGCAGGGTTTTCAGGTTGGAATATTCCGCCTCGAGCTTTTCGATTTTCCACTGCAGCGACTTGAAAACCGTGGTGGAATGGTTGTTGGCGTAAGCGTCCCATTCCTTGTCCTGGGCGGTGATGTAAGCGCTCAAGGAGGCATGAAGCTGCTGCAATTTGGCGCGAATCTCCGGTCGCCTTTTCTTGACCAGGCCCAGCGTTTCGATTGCGCCGGCCAGCTCGTCCAGACTTGTTTTCAGTTCATTCTGGCGGCTTTTGCGCTGCTCGACTAGTTCTTCAATTACCCTTCTCATCCTTGGATTTTTTTTCTTCTTCCTCTTCCGTTCCCTTGACGGCGTTCTTGAAATTCTTGATGCCCTGTCCCAGTCCCTTGCCTAGTTCCGGCAGTTTCTTGCCGCCGAAGAGCAGGGCGATCACAACGATGATCAGCAGTATTTCCCAAATGCCAAGACTTCCAAACATGGTGGTCTCCTTTACCTGCATTATATGTGTTAAAGCCGTTGCCGTCAAGCCAAACTGGCAGGGAAATGCTTTGAATTCAGTGATTAGTGATTGGTGATTAGTGATTTGTTAAGAGTAAAGCCAAAAAAGTTTTATTTTTTTAACCAATCACTACTTACTGTTCACTAATCACTTGGATTGCATTTTGAATGCTTTTCATTTATAGTTGGCCAAGAAAAAAAGGAGGACACGATGAGCGAAGCGAATCCGGAGGCGCGGCGCATTCCCTATTTCAAGAATGACCCGTTGCTCGTACTGCTCTTGGGATTTGTCACCTGCGGCCTGTACCTGATCTACTGGAACATCAAGATGGCCGAAGTGATCAATGCCGTGGTTGAAAAGGAGGTGGTCAGCCCGCTGATCGCCATCTTTTCCGGCTGCTGCTTCCCGGTCAACCTGTATTTCTACTACCTGGTCGGACAGAACCTGGAAGTGATCGGCCGTAAAGTGAACAATCCGAGCCTGCAGGACCAGTCGGTGCTTCTGATCGTGCTGGGCTTTTTCGCCCCCATGGTAGCGGCCATGATCATCCAGGGTGAAATTAACAAGCTTTATAACTGAAAGCCGCGACAGTTTTTACTGGCCACGGCTCCTGGCCCTCGCCCTGCTGGCCGGCAGCCTGCTGTTGCCCTTCATGGCCTTCGACTGCGTCACGTCGCCGCAGTCCCTGGTCCTGTGCCCGCTGCGGGCCGTAACCGGCATTCCCTGCCCCTCCTGCGGCCTGACCCGAGCCCTGGCCCACCTGGAGCACGGCCACCTGGCCCAAGCCCTGCAATATCATCCTTTTGCCCCCCTGGTCCTTGTCCTGGCCCTGGCGCTCATAATCCTGCTGCTCCTGGAGCTTGTCCTGCACAAGCGCCTCATCGCCAATCCTCTCAAAAAAAGGGGCCAAGTCTATTTTTTGCTTGCCCTGGTGGTGGTTTTTCAGGTCGGCCGCACGGTGATCTTCTTCGCCAACGGAGGCTGGACCATCTTCTGGCACGAGAACATCCTGGCCCGTTTGCTGGAGCTGGTCCAAACGGTTTTTTATTGACTTTTTATTGCTTTTCGGGTATCTATTTTTCATTGAATCACAGGAGGCAACTATGAATCTGGTTGAAAGAGCAAAAAACATTTTATTGACACCAGCCAAGGAATGGGCCGTAATCAAGGGTGAGCAGCTGACCATCGTCGACATGTTCACCAAGTACGCCATGATCCTGGCCGCCATCCCCGCCGTCGCCGGTTTCATCGGCTACAGCTTGATCGGCGTTTCCTACGGTTTTGGGACTTTCCGGGTTCCGATCGGCACGGCGCTGGTATGGGCGATTCTGCAATACATCCTTTCACTCGCCGGCGTGTTTGTGATCGCCTTTATCATGGATGCCCTGGCGCCCACTTTCGGCTGCACCAAGAACCTGGTCGCGGCCGTCAAGATCGTGGTCTTTTCCTATACCGCGGCCTGGGTGGCGGGAATTCTGAACATTATTCCCTCCCTGGGCATCCTGGTCGGCATCGCCAGCATTTATTCTCTGTACCTGATGTACATGGGTTTGCAGATCGTTAAAGATGTTCCCAAGGACAAGATGGTCGGCTACTTTGTGGTGACTATTATCGCCGCCGTGGTGGTATTCGTGGTTATCGGTATGGTCGTCGGCGCCGTGGCTTTCGGTAGCATGCGCACGATGGGCGGTTTAGGGGCTTTCTAGAACCGGGTCGTTCGCTTTACTTTTTTAATTTCCATGGCTGCGGATGAACCGTTTTTGCTAGTTTGTAATACCATTCGCTGATTTTCTCATCCGGGCCGGCTGCGAGTCGGCCCGGATTTTCCCCACATTTCCTTTCCCTTTAACCAACGCAAAAAATCAACGCCGGCGGATTCCCCATTCGTATTGACCCGGCCAGGCTTTTCTGCTAAAAAGGATGGATGATAGTCGAACAGTTCCTGCCTTCCCTGCATTACGGCGACGCGGTGGGCAATTCAGCCCTGGCCTTGCATCGCTTCCTGCTTTCCCGCGGCATCGAAAGCCGGATCATCGCCATCAACTGTGACGTTGGCGTC
>JAPKZM010000081.1 GCA_026393775.1 Candidatus Aminicenantota bacterium | reverse complement strand
GGTCATGGCCTTCATACCGGGCGCACTGGAAAAGCTGCTGGGCATCTACCTGCTGGTGCGCATCGCCCTGGATTTCTTCACCTTGGAAATAAACAGTCCGTTCTGCATCACCATGATGATCATCGGCGCGGCCACCATCGTGCTGGCCGTGTTCATGGCCCTGATCCAGAAGGACCTGAAAAAGCTCCTCTCCTACCACGCCGTCTCGCAGGTGGGCTACATGATCCTGGGCATCGGCACGGCCATACCCGTCGGCATCATCGGCGGCATCTATCACATGATCAACAACGTGATATACAAGAGCGGACTCTTCATGGCGGCCGGTTCGGTGGAGCACCAGACCGGGACCACCGAGTTGAAAAAGCTCGGCGGCCTGTACAAGGTCATGCCCCTCACCGCCCTGGGCTTTCTCGTTTGCGCCGCGGCCATCTCCGGCATTTGGCCGCTCAACGGCTTTGTTTCCAAGGAAATGGTTTTTCACGGTTCCTTTGAAACCGGTTACACCATTTTCACCATTGCCGCCTGGCTCGGCGCCATCTTTACCTTCGCCTCATTTTTAAAGGCCGGCCACGCCGTCTTTTTCGGCCCGCGCAATCCCTACTTCCCCCAGATCAAGGAGAACAAGAGCCCCATTTATATTCCGATTCTGGTCATGGCCGCCCTGTGCGTCGTGTTCGGCGTTTTCAACTGGATACCGCTGAAATTCTTCCTCGAGCCCATCCTGAACGGCCACCTGGCGGCGGGCGAAACTCTGCATCTCAGCGGCCACGCCCTGGCCCTGTTCAATCCCATCGCCCTGATCTCCATGGGCTGCCTGCTGCTCGCCTTGGGCCTGCACGTCTACGGCTTCAAGCGCGGCGGCAACAAGGCCTACATGGTCTCGGAACCGATTCACCACCTGCCCGTCCTGCGCACCATCTACGATTGGGCCGAGGCCCGCGTCTTCGACCTTTATGAACAAGGGATAAAGTTCCTGCAAACCCTGTCGCGTTTCCTTTTCAGATTCGTCGACCGGCCCATCGACTTTTTCTATGAAAAGATCGTGGTCGCGGTCGGCAGGGCCTGCACCGGCGTCCTGAAACTCGCCCACAACGGATTCTACGCCAACTACCTGGCCTGGACCATCGGCGGTCTGGTGCTCATCGTCTGGGCCATCAGCGCCCTCATTCGCTAAGGGAGGAGCCATGATCTTTCTTTTCATCATCATACCGCTGTTGCTGGCCAGCCTGATGCCGCTGCTGGGCAAAATCTCCAAGCGCTTCCTGCCCGATCTGCTGGCGAACGCGACCATGCTCTTTCTGCTGGTCTTTTCGGTCATCTACGCCAAGCCGCTGATCGCCAATGGCGGCGTGATCCAGCAGGCTTTCTGGTTCGGCGCACCGATCAATATCCGCTTGCTGGTGGACGGCTTCAGCCTGTTCATGCTCTTTACCATCTCCCTGGTCAGCCTGGCGGTTACCGTGTATTCCATCAATTACATGGAGCATTACGGGGCCAAGGCCAATTATTACGCCCTGCTGCTGCTGATGATCGCGGGCATGAACGGCCTGGTGCTTTCCAGCGACCTGTTCAGTATTTACATGTTCCTGGAAGTCGCCGCCGTGGCTTCCTACGCCCTGGTGGCCTTCGGCCTGGGACAGGACGAGCTCGAAGCCTCATTCAAGTACCTGATGCTTTCGGCCGTGGCCTCGGCCTTCATTTTGCTCTCCATCGCCATCCTCTTCGGACTGACCGGCGGCGTGGGATTCGGCGCGGTAGCGGCCGGGTTGAAGACACTGAACGTAAAATTCGCGGTCGGTTTTTGCAGCGCGCTGTTCATCATGGGCTTCGGCCTGAAAGCGGCCATCGTCCCCTTCCATTCCTGGCTGCCCGACGCCCACCCTTCCGCCCCGGCCCCGATCTCGGCCATGCTGTCAGGCGTGCTGATCAAGGTTTCCGGCGTTTACGCCATGATGCGCATATTCCTCAACGTGTTCGGCCTGACGCCGGCATTGACCACCGTCCTGAGCGAGCTGGGCATCGTCTCCATTTTC
>JAPKZM010000122.1 GCA_026393775.1 Candidatus Aminicenantota bacterium | reverse complement strand
TCACCACCACCAAGCTCATCGTCAAGTGGTTCAAGGGCAAGGAAATGGCCCTGGCCATGGGCCTGCAATTGGCCATGGCGCGCATGGGCACGGCCATGGCACTGATGATCAGCGCCCCGGTCGCCGCCCATTTCAAATCTGTTGGCGCGCCGGTATTTCTGGCCGTGGTCCTGCTCATCATCGGTTTCATCAGTTACCTGGTCTACGGCGTAATGGACCGCAAGCTCGATGCGTCAGAAGCTAAGGCCGAAGCCGACAGCGAGGAACCGTTCCGCCTCTCCGACATCAAGTTGATACTGAAGAACAAGGGCTTCTGGTATATCTCGATGTTGTGCCTGCTTTTTTATTCGGCGGTTTTCCCCTTTCTTAAATACGCGACCGACCTGATGGTCCAAAAATACCATGTCGCGCTGGGCTTGGCCGGCATCATTCCCGGATTGCTGCCCTTCGGCAATATCTTCATGACGCCAATATTCGGGCGCATGGTCGACCGCAAAGGCAAGGCGGCATCCATCATGTTCCTCGGTTCGGCCATGCTGATCGGCGTCCACCTCCTGTTCGCCGTCCCCCTGCTCAGCCATTGGCTGGTCGCCTTTGTGCTGATGCTCGTTCTCGGCGTGGCCTTCTCCCTGGTCCCCTCCGCCATGTGGCCCTCCGTGCCCAAACTGATCCCCGAGAAGCAGCTGGGGACGGCCTACGCCCTGATCTTTTACATCCAGAACTGGGGTTTGATGGGGGTGCCGCTCCTGATCGGCTGGATGCTGGACCGTTTCTGCATCGTGTCGCGCACCGTGGCCGCCGACGGGTCGCCGCTGGTCGCTTACAATTACACCATCCCCATGCTGACGTTCATGGGGTTTGGCTTCCTCGGCCTCGTTTTCGCCTACCTGTTGAAAGCCGAGGACAAGCGCAAGGGCTATGGTTTGGAGCTGCCCTCCAGCGTCAAATAAGCGCTGGCCTGGAAAGCTGGCCGAAAAGGGCTGAACAAGAATCAAGAACAGTGATGATCGCTATTGTCAACAGGCTGCTGAACCGTTTGCGCAAGCTGAAAAGGAAATGGACGCCGCAGAAGGACAGGGAATTTCACGATCAGCTTTTTGCCGAGCAGCACCATAATCCATTCACTTTTTCCTATTCCGGCTATGTCACCATCAGGCGCTTCGCCGACCTGGCCGCGCCCTATGTCGAACCGGCAAAATCGGTATTGGACCTTGGCTGCGGCCCGGCCGAGATCACTTGCGAGCTGGCCCGCCGCTTTCCCCGAGTTTCCTTCCTGGGCGTCGACCACAGCCGCAGGGGCATCGAACGGGCGGAGAGCAACGCCCGAACTCTGAACCTTAAAAACATCGAGTTCGCGGTCGCGGCCATCGAGGAGTTCATCCCGGGCCGGGAATTCGATATCGTCCTGATGTTCGATTCTTTCCATCATCTCGCCGACCCCCGCCGCCTGCTGGAGCGACTGAAAGGCTCGTCCAGTCAGTTTCTTCTGATCGAACCGCGGGGCGACTGGAAGGGGAGTCATGTCAAGGATTTGAACTTCGACTGGATCATGACCGATCTTGAAAACATGCGCCGGCGCATCGACGCGAAGATCCCGGAGGCGGCGACTTCGGCGCCGAGCCGTATCCCGGCGGAAAGAACAGAAAATTCAGCGGCCCAGGCCAAGGCCTTGGAGAACAGGTACAACCTGGAAGAGTTTAGGAAAATATTCAAGGGATTCGGATTGAAGATCCGCGGCACCATTTCCGGCCTGGATACGTTTCCTCCCGATCCCTGCCTGGACAACCCCAGCCGCGAATTTTTCGGGAAAAAGGCTTACGAGATCTTCCGTGAACTGGATGAGCGGATCGTCAACGAGCATATCGATATCCTGGCCAAGCACTGGGTGATCTTCGCCAGCAGGGACCTGCCTGGCGACGACATCAAGATCCCCAGGCTGCATTTCGCAGCCGACGCCATCGAAGCGAGCCAGGGCCCCTATGACGTGCAATTCCTGGACTACGACGGCCCCCGCCTGGTTCGCTCCGACAGTGAGTTCCGGGCCCAGGTCAGGTTTTTCAACCGCAGCTATCGTCATCTGTCGAGCCTTACGAGCGAAAATCCCGACTTTATCAGTTATCGCTGGCTCGATGCGCACGGGGCGATTGAGGTCAGGGACGGCTTGCGCACGGCTTTGATCAAGACGGTCGGGCCCGGTGAAGAGTGCAGGTCGGAATTGCGGATTTTATCTCCTGCCCGGCCGGGGAAATACATCCTGGCAATCGATCTGGTCCATGAGGGCAAGACCTGGTATAGCGAAGCGGGGAACCCCAGCCTGCGCATCCGCATGAGCATTAAAAAGAAATAAAAGCCGGGGCTTCGACTTTTGTGGCGGTCCTCAGAACCATTCAACCAGCATGTTCTTCAACAACTTGATGCGGTCGCGCAGCTGCGCGGCGCTCTTGAAGTCGAGAGCAGCGGCTTTCTTTTTCATGGCGGCCGTCAATTTCTGGATCTCTTTCTCCAACACCTCCCGGCTCTTGAAATCCTCGGGCAGCGGCTCGGCGCTTTTCTTCAGCCAGAAGTCGTCGTCGTGGAAATCCTTGATCGGGCTGCGCACCGAGGCGGGCGAGATGCCGCGGTTCTGGTTGTATTCGACCTGGTATCGGCGACGCCGCTCCGCTTCGGCGATCGCCTGCCGCACCGATCCCACCATGGCCTCGACGTAGAGGATGACCTTGCCGTCGATGTTCCGGGCGGCGCGGCCGAAGGTCTGGATCAGGGCGGTCGGGGAACGCAGAAAACCCTCCTTGTCGGCGTCGAGGATGATGACCAGCGCCACTTCGGGCAGGTCGAGCCCTTCGCGCAGCAGGTTGATGCCGATCAGTACGTCGAATTCGCCCTGGCGCAGTTTTCTGATTATTTTTACGCGGTCCAAGGCCTTGATCTCCGAATGCAGGTAGGCGCAGCGGATGCCTTTCAGGGCCAGGAAATCGGCCAGCTTCTCCGCCATTTTTTTAGTCAAGGTGGTGACCAGTACCCGGTTTTTGCGTTTGACGACCGGTTCTATTTCGCTCAGCATGTCTTGCACCGGATCGACGACAGTCTTGACGATCACTTCGGGATCGACCAGCCCGGTCGGTCTGACCAGCAGCGACGTCACCTTTCCACCGGAATCGCTCACCTCGAATTCGGCCGGAGTGGCCGAAACATAGAGGACATTCTGCAGCCGTTCCTGGATCTCGGCGAAATTCAGCGGCCGGTTGTCCAAGGCCGAAGGCAAACGGAAGCCGTATTCGACCAGCTTGGACTTTCGCGAACGGTCGCCGGCGTACATGCCGTTCAACTGCGGGACCGTCACGTGCGACTCGTCAATGATCGTCAGGTATCCGGGCGGGAAAAAACTCAGCAGGGTGTAGGGGGCTTCGCCTTTCTGGCGTCCCGTTAAATAGAGAGAATAATTCTCGATGCCGGGGCAATGGCCGAACTGCTCGAGCATCTCGATGTCGAAAAGGGCCCGCTGACGCAGCCGTTCCGCCAGTTCGGGCTTGTTTTGGCCGCGGAAATACTGCAGCCGTTCCTCCAGTTCGAGCCTGATCTTGACCAGCGCCGCCTCGACCCGGGCCCTGCGATAGAAAAAATAATTGATGGGGAAAATATTCACCTGCTTCTTTTCCTCCAGCCAGGCGGCGGTCAGGGGATCGAAAAAGCCGATGCGGCTGATGGCGGAACCAGAAAAAACAAAGCGCAGCGGGTTTTCCTCGCTAGTGGGGAATATCTCGATCATCTGTCCGCGCACCCTGAATTTCCCGCTTTCCAGCAGGTCATGGGTGCGGCCGTAGCCCAGCTTGACGAATTCATCCAACAAGACGTCGCGGGCGATGGCATCGCCCAGGGCCAGGGCGATTTTCTGTTCGGTGAAATCGCTGGGCGAGCCGATACTGTAGATGGCCGAAACCGAGGCCACCACGACCGTTTGCCGCGACTCGAGCAGGTTGCGGGTGGCGTCGAGGCGCAGCCTTTCCAGCTCGGGATTGATCGAAACTTCCTTGGAGATATAGAGATTGCGCTGCGGGACGAAGGCTTCCGGCTGGTAATAATCGTAATAACTGATGAAGTATCCGACGCGGTCGGCTGGGAAAAAACCCTTGAATTCCTGAAAAAGCTGGGCTGCCAGCGTCTTGTTGGGGGAAAGGACCAGGGTCGGGACGTCCAATTCCCGGATGATGTGAGCCATGGAAAATGTTTTTCCCGACCCGGTTACGCCCAACAGGACTTGTTTGCGGGAGCCCGCCCTGAATTTGCCGACGATCTCGTCAACGGCCGCCTTCTGGGCGGCGGTGATGCTGTATGGCGAAGTCAGATTGAACATGGGGCAACCGCTTCAGCGATTCCTGGGAACAACCGGGGCATTGGCGTCGATGATCAATGCGTTTTTCAGGTATTTGTCCAGTATGCCGGTCTTTATCTTTTTGATTTCGACCGCCAGGAGGGCGCGGTTGTTCTTTTTGAAGATCAGGATCAAGTAAAACCGCTGCTCCCATTCAATGCGAGTGAAATAAACCTCGATGCCCTGCATGTTGTGGATGAATTTGCTCAGGATTTTTCTGTCCTTGGAATAGGAAACGACGAAGATCGTCTTGAGCGGTTCACCCTTGAGCGGGTGTTTGATGCTTTTATAGTCGACTACCACACGCCCCAGGTCCTCGCGCTGGGCTGCTTTCATGGTCGCGCAAACCAAGTTGATGATTTCAGCCATGATTTCAGACGGGGTTTCCATGCGGTAGATCTCATCAAAATTGTAATAGATCTCCTTGATGATCAAGGGATTGACGGTTTTCAGCCTGGCGGTCAAATCCGCCAGCATGCCCATGTCGCGGTCGCGCAGGCCTTCGTCGAAATCGCGGATCTGGTCGTAAAGGCTTTTCAAAATGTTCTTGATGGTCTGGAAAATGGCAGCGATGGAAACGAATTCCGCCAGGGTGATCTTCAAATTCATGATGTTGACTTCAATCCGTTTCTGGTAGAGGCGGGGAGGGATAACCGAAAGGATCTCGATGCCCTGATGGTTTTCCAGCAGGCCAATCAGTTTGTTCAGGTTGGCCTTTTTGCTGGGCAAGGAAACAACGATCAATTTCAGCTGCATCATGAATTCATTCTTCTTCTCGACGCTCATGAAAACCTGGCTGATGCCGGTCACCTTCGCTTCTTCCATCAAAAACGGGATGATGGCCCGGGCGTAATGCTCGTAGCCGCCGACCGACTTGATCTGGGAAAAAACCTCGTTGACGGAAGCGCTGATCAACTTCGCCAGCGATGTTTCAATGGACTTGATGGCTTCGGGATTCAGGGGTTGGATATGGCTGTCCACGATTTCGATGCGGTAGACCAGGATTTTTTCCCTGGAAACGAAGCTTTTGTGGTGCTTGATGATGTGCCCGGGGACAATGAAATCCAGGGTTTTCAAAAAGTTTTCCACGGAAAAATTTTCTTCCCAGCAGACGAAGGTGATCCCGGTCAGTTTTTCGTATATGGTTTCAAAATTCTTTATTTTGATCATTTTAACGGCCTTGCCGTCGCGGACCATTTTTTGGAACTTGTAGTTGTCGATGATCAGGGAAGCCAGGTCGGAAATTTTCCTTTCCTGCAGATATTCCCGGGAACGGGACGAGATGAATTTCAAGGCTTCGCCGTTCTCGCCGATGATCGTCCCTATATCGGGCTCATGGTACATTTTTTTTACGGCTTTGATGGTTTTGCTGTAAATGTCAAAGCGGATGGTCTCGTCCTCCAGAAGCAGGCTTTTCGACAGGCTACCCTGCGAGGCGTCCTTGATGATCGTCAACAGGTTGTTTTTTTCGGCTAAAAAGCGCTTGTAGTCCTTGGCTGTCCTGATCAGGAAAGAGAGGATGATGATCCCCAGCTTGTGGGTTTCGAGATCCAGGGTGAATCCCTTGATAAAGAGAACATTGCCGTGTTTCTGGTGGATGATGCCCAGGATGGAGTTGGCCATGCCGCTCCAATCCTCCGCCAAAACGCCCATGATCACGCTCAATGGATATTTTTTTTCTCCCAACACTTCCAGCTGGATGACTACTTTTTTTTTCGAATTTTCATAGGCATGAAGCAGCTGCACCAGCAAGGACTTTTGCTGCAAGTCGGGGAAAATCTGCTGCGAATGCTCGATGCGGGCCAGGCTGGTGAATATCTCCTCCTGGGCGATGTGCAGTTTTTTATTGCGCAAAATAAGCTTGACATCGTCCAATTCTTTTACCGGCCACAGCATGGAGATAATTTATCCCAGGCGCAAATGATTGTCAATGAAAATCACGTTGCCATTTATAATGAAAATTAAAAAAAAAAAATTTTTGTTGACAAAAACCTAACTTTGAGTTAAAATATGTTACGCTAGGTAAAATAGTTATCCTCAAGGTTAAATTATTTTACTGGAGGTTAAGTTGGTAAAAAGTAAAGATGATGCAATGCGTGACTTCATTTTGAATCAAAGCGAGTCGCTTTTCACTGTTAAAGGCTATAAAAACACATCCATGGATATGATAGCCGAGAAATGCGAGATCTCAAAACCGACACTTTACAACTATTTTGAAAGCAAAAGTTCCATGTTTTTTGCTCTTTTCTCCCGTTTTCAGAGCGAAATTGCGGAAAAGGCTAATGTCCTGATGCGCAGTGATAAGGATAAAAATCTCATCATAGAGGAAATCATTGATCTCTCGCTCGATTTCGTTCAGGAAAAACGCGATTTTCTAAAAATGATGATCCGGGATCACCATATGGTTGTCCATGAACATGACGATGTCGAAGAACATATAAACGTCGAAATACGTAGAAGGCAGGAAGTCGCTCTTGGGTTGGGCGAATTCATGAAAGACATCGTGCGTCCCGAAATCCTTGAGGAATTCGGCGTGGAAAGAATCGGTATGGCCTTGAGTAACCTGCTGGAAGGGACATTCTGGGACTCGATCAAGGACGATTCCACGAATCATGAGAATCATGAGAAGCAGAAAAAACTGATCATGAAACTGTTAAAAAGCGGCATTCTTGTTTAGGAGGAACCATGAAAAGAGCATTGCTTATTTTGCTGTTGCTGGGAAACCTGGGATTAGCCCAGACAGTGCCCATGGATCTGACCGTCGACCAAGCGATCAAGCTGGCGTTGGCCAACAACACCGCCTATCAGGTCAGCCAGCAGGAAGTCAAGCAGTACCGCTACCGCCTGATGCAGAATTTTGGTTTTCTGCCGGATGTAACTCTGCAAGGGAGCAAGATATTGGACGAAAAACTGATGACCATCGAGATCCCGGCATTTTATCCCGGGGCCGAGCCGACCAGGGCCACCCTGCGCTTTCAAAAAACTTATGCGTTCAGTATCCAGGTCGTCCAGCCTGTGTTCACCGGCGGGAAAATATTCTTCAACTATAAAAACGCCGAGTTGGACTTGAGGCTGGCCAAGGAAAAAGAAAAGAATTCCCAAGCCGACACCATCCTCAACGCGCGCAAGATGTTCTACAACATACAGATTCTGCAGGAGCTGCTCAAAGCCCACCAGGAGGCCTTTTCCCTGGCCGAAAGCAACTACAACAATGTCAAGAAAAGCTTTGACCTGGGCATGGTTTCGAAGTATGACTTGCTGCGCTCGGAATTGGCCTTTAGCGCCATCAGGCCCGATGTCCTGCGCGTGGAAAACCTGCTGGAAACGTCCTTCCTGGGCTTGAAGCTGATGATCGGCCTGCCGGCCAGCCGGGAAGTCCGTCTGCAGGGCGAGCTGGGCTACCAGCCTGTGCAGCTGGAATTGGTCTAATTGCTGCAGAGCTCGTTGAAAAACCGCTCGGAACTGCTGCAGCTGCAGATGCAGAAGCAAAAAATCGATAACCTGCTGAAGATGGCCTGGGCCCAGTACATCCCGAATTTCTCACTGGTGGCCAGTTACAGCTACCAATCCGACCTACTCAAATTCAACAAAAGCAACTGGGATGATTATTTCAACGTTTCCCTGGGAGTCAGCTTTCCCATATTCACCGGTTTGAAAAGAAGCGCCCAGATCGGCGAGATGAGGGTGCTGCAAAAAATCATGGACCTCAACGTCAAGCAATTGAACGATGCCAACCAGCTGGAAATCGAAAGCAAATACCGCTCCATCAACCAGGAATACGAGAACATTCAGCTCGGTGAGAAGAACATGGAGAGTGCCAAGGAAGGAGTGCGTATCGCCGAATTGAACTACCGCGAGGGGATGATCACCATCCTGGAGCTGAATTCTTCCTACAATGAACTGACCCGGGCCAAGGTCAATTATTTACAGGCTTTGTACAATTACAATATCGCCATCGCCGAGCTTGAAAAACTCACTGGCGTCAACATCAATGGAGGTGCCGAAAGAAAAAAACTATATTAACGTTATTGATCCTGGTTCTCGCGCTGTCTTTTTGCTCGAAAAAAAGCGACGTGAGCGAGCTTCAGCAGAAGCCGCTTCTGGTCAAGGCGGAAATGCCGCAGAAAGGGACATTGACCAAATATTTCGATTACAAAGGAACGGTCAGCGCCTGGAAAACCGCCAATATAGCCCCGGACGCCTCCGGACGCGTCGGCCGCATCCTGAAAAAGCAGGGCGACCGCGTCGGCCAGGGCGAGCTGCTGGCCGTGCTCGACATGACCTCGCTGGAACTTCAGCAGAAACAGGCCCGGGCCGGCATGGCCGTGGCCCAGACCGCCTACCAGAACGCCAAGCTCAACGCCGAACGCATGAAAAAGATGCTGGAGAACAAAGCGATCTCGCAAATGCAATACGAGAACACCCAGCTGGCCCTTGACGCCGCCGACACGCAGATGAAGAGCGCCAAAGCCAACTTGGAACTGGTCGATTACATCGCCAGGAATGCCTACATGAAGGCTCCCTTCGCGGGCATCATCGCCGCCAAGAACATGGAAGAGGGCGACATGATCAACCCGATGATGGGCATGGGCCAGAGCATCCTGACCCTGATGGACCTCTCCAAGGTCAAGGTCGTTGTGGACGCTCCGGCCGAGGAGATCGAGCGCATCAAGATCGGCCAGAAGTGCCTGGTCAGAATATCCTCTCTCCCCGGCGAGGTCTTTATCGGCGAGGTCTATTCCAAGAACCTGGCCGCCGACCCGCTTTCCAAGACCTTCAAGGTCGAGGTCAGCATCGACAACCCGCAAATGAAGATCAAGGCTGGCGTGTATGCCGACATCGCCATCGAATACATCCGCAAGGAAAATATCTATCTACTACCTATTTCCGCTCTCCTGACCGGGGACAGGGAAGTGATGGTCAACGATAACGGCATCGCCCGCAAGCGCGCAGTGACCGTTGGCTTGAAAAACGGCACCCGTTTCGAAGTAGTATCCGGCGTCAATCCGGGCGAGCTGGTGCTGACCGAGGGCAACTACGACCTGAAGGATGGCACGGCCATCGTCATGGCTGGAGATAAAAAATGAAAATCGTCGATTTTTCCCTGAAAAAACGGGTGACGATGTCCATGGTGGTGCTGGTCATCGTTATCCTGGGCATGATATCGTTCACCAAACTCGGGTTGGACATGCTGCCCGACATGGACTACCCGTACATCACCGTGATCACGACCTACAGCGGGGTTTCTTCCGAAGACATTGAACAAAATATCACCCGGCCGGTCGAGCAGTGGATTTCCACGGTGTCAGGCATCAAGGACCTCAAATCGATATCTT
>JAPKZM010000259.1 GCA_026393775.1 Candidatus Aminicenantota bacterium | reverse complement strand
AAGGCCTGGTTGAATTCCTCGCGGTCGATCCCCTTGGCGGTCGAACCAAACATCATGATGAAGCGCCGGTAGGCGTCGAGGGCGAAACGGCGGTTGCCGGTTTTCTTGGCCAGCCCGGCGACCGATCGGTCGTTCAACCCGAGGTTGAGGATGGTTTCCATCATGCCCGGCATGGAGAGGGGAGCGCCCGAGCGCACCGAAACCAGCAGCGGATCGACAGCGTCGCCGAATTTCTTGCCTACGGTTTTTTCCAGTTTTTTCATGTTTTCGTCAACTTCCTTTTCCAAACCCGGGGGATAGTGGCGGTTATTCTTAAAAAACAGGTCGCAGACTTCGGTGCTGATGGTAAACCCGGCCGGAACCGGCAAGCCGATGCTGGCCATTTCAGCCAGACCCGAACCTTTGCCGCCCAGCAGGTTTTTCATCTCCTTGTTGCCTTCGCTCAATTCCTTGGAAAAAAAATACACGAACTTGTTCTTCATGTGGCCTCCTTTATGATTGGGAGCGGGGATCCATGTCAGCGCTCTTTTTTTGCTTGGGCGGGAAGTTTTGCGCCAGGGGAAAGCGGATCTCGAACTGGCTGAATTCACCTGGTTGGGATGTGGCCCGGCAGACGGCCGCGTGGTTGGCGATGATCTTCTCGCAGATGGTCAGACCCAGTCCGGCTTTTTCCGGGTAGCGCGAATAAAATGGGGCCCAGATACCGTTCAGCTCCTCCGCGCTCATGCCGATACCGTTGTCGCGCACGGTCAGGAGCAAATATCCGTCTTCCAGGCAGGTGGACAGGCGGATCTCCTTTGCCGGCGCCGTCTTCACTTGCAGTGCCTGGATGGCGTTGGCCGTCATGTTCAGCAGCAGCAGGCGTATCTGGCCGGCGTGCAGGGGAATTTCCGGGACGTTCGCATCGAGAGCGAGTAGAATTTTTATTTTTCCGGCAGCGGCCATTTCTTTGAGGCGCGGCTTCAGGCCGCGCACAATGCGGTTGATGCTCTCAGACCGCTGGAGTGCCGGCTCCGTTTTTAAATAGTCTTTCAGGACATTGAACAAAACGGCCAGTTCGTTGGCGCTGTTTTCAATTTTAGCCAGTCGTTTCACGGTAAAATCTTCGCCGGCCCGGGCTTTGAGCATCTGGGTGTAGCCGAGGATCGGCGTCAGCATGTTTTTTAACTTGTGGAAAACGATGGGGAGGATCTCCTGGAAAACATCGTTCAGGCAAGCTTGGTCTTGAGAAAATGCGGTCGACTTGCCAGTGGAGTCCAATTCAATTGTTTTCATGAATTTCCTGGTGGGTGAGAATTCATTATAAGGCATTTTGCACCGGAATTCAACGGGCACCACATCGAAAAACGAAATAATTATTCTCGGTGTAAGGTTTAAAGAAAAAATAGGCAAATATATTCTGGCTGGTTTTATCTTACTTTTACCTTTTTCCTTTTTACTTTATGCTTGGGGATCTTATGCCCGCTGCTGTTCCCACTTTTCCTGTTCTGTAATCCAGCTCCGACCCGAGGACGGAATGGGGAACGAGGTAGACAGCGAGCATTATTCCGGTCGCGGCCAATGTCCAGCAGCGGCTCTTTTTGCGCAGAAAAAAAGCCGCCAGCCAGGAAACAACAGCCAGGAGGGTCTTGCTGTCGGTCAAGTCGTGGCCCAACGGAAACCCGGTCCAAAAGGCCCCGAAAGCATATTTCTGCACCAGCGGTCCGAGGAGCAGCCCGCCGGCGCAAACCACGGCCAGGGTCCATGGCACCATTTTCTGCCAGCGGCCCCCTCTTCGGGGACCTTCAGGGCCCCCTCGACAGGGACCAGTAGGGCCCCTTCGACAGGGACCAGTAGGGCCGTCGCGGCGCAGGGCTTCCAGGCCGGTGCGTAAGGCCAGAAGCAGTCCGGCTAACATGAAAAGGATGTGCATGATGAGCAGGACGGCCGGGACGTGCCCCTTGAAGCGCGCCAGCGTGGGCCGGTTGCCGTTCAGCCAGTAGTTCTGCCCGGCGGCTGACACTTCCACCCGATAGATCACTTTCCCGGCCGGCGGCTGGCTGGGTATGAACCCCAGGAGCGCTCCCGCTTTTTTCTCCAACTGCGTTT
>JAPKZM010000170.1 GCA_026393775.1 Candidatus Aminicenantota bacterium | reverse complement strand
GCCGGGGCAGGAAGGCAGCAGGGAAGGATGGATGTTCATGATGCGCCCGGAGAACTTCTCCAGCAGCACCGGCCCGACCAAACGCATGTAGCCGGCCAGGCAGACCAGTTCGATCCCCTCCCGTTCCAATAGGGCGCAGATTTCCCGTTCGTGCGATTCTCTGTTTGAAAAACTTTCCAGCGCCAGACAATAAGCGGGAATGTTGCGGGCGGCGGCTTTGCGCAAACCGGGCGCGTCTTTCTGGTCGCTGATGACCAGGCATACTGAAAAATTGGCGCCCGGCCGCCGGGAATCCCGGACCATGGCCGTGAAGTTGCTGCCCCGCCCAGATAAAAGTACCGCAACTTTACCTATTTTCATGTCGATCGTCCATGGGGGAAATTTGATGATTCATATTGAGGGACAGACAAATTAGATCCGCCCACTGCGTGGTCGGATAATTTGTGCTGCCGCGACCGGAAAGGAGAACTGCGACTTTGCCTTTATTCATGATTGGTTGCTGCCTATGGGTGATGTGACAACCCCCAAGGGGTAGTCACACTATGATTTCAGCAAGTTGGGAAGTCGCTGAAATCATCTAGTGTGACTATGCCGAAGGGGGGACTCGAACCCCCGCAGGCGTAATGCCCACCAGTACCTGAAACTGGCGTGTCTACCAATTCCACCACTTCGGCATGCATTGTATCTTATAAGTTAAAATGATCTTTTTGTCAAGCCGTTGTACGTGCCGATTTAAGAAAACGGGCTACTTTATTGACTTTTTTTTTAAGGATCTTTAATATCAATCGTATCTAAAGAGAGATGATAGATAAAGGAGGAAAAAAATGAGAAAAACAACCTGTCTGGTTGTCATGTTGTTGCTGGTAACCTATTGCCTTGCCTCTGTGAAACCGATGAGCAAAGAGAGTAAGAAAAAAACATTCGAGATCACGATCAACGGTGGTTACAACTTGTTCAGCGGCACACGCTCGGGAGTGGACGTCCCAGTCGATCTGTTCACGGGCGACTGGTCGCCATTTTTCGGAGAGGGCTACAATACCTTCAACTGGCTCAACTTGGCCGGCCATCTCGATTCGGTCGTGGGTAAGCCTGTCCTGGAACAAAAAAACGGAGCGGCAGTAGGGATAAAGGTCGGAGCCAACATCACGCCCAACTTTCAGATCGAGTTGTTCTTCAACTATGTCATGGCGGCCATGCAATTCACGGACGAAGCTTGGAGCACCTATAACAAGGTAGTCGCCGATGATGTCTCTGCGATGCAGCTTTTCCACTTCAATCCCGTAAAAACAGAGAATTCCGTTCAATCGTCCGGCAAGTCCATGCAATTCGGACTCAACCTCAATGTCAACCTCATGGCTAAAGGTAAATTCATTCCCTACTTGTCCCTCGGCGCCTTTGTTTCCAAATTCAGTAGTCCGCCCTCCATTTCCTATGAGTTGACCCAAGGAACCGGAGCGACAGCCACCTATAAACTGGTGATCGACTATACGCCTAGGACTTCCATCGGGTTTGGCGGCGGCTTGGGCGGCAAACTGTTTTTCAGCGATGCCATAGGCTTGAAAATTGAATTTCGTGCCAACCTGGTTCCTTTCAAGATCGACCAGAATGTGACCACAACCTTCGCTGAAACCGCTAGCTATTTTACGGACTTTACCAATACCAGCAAGGTGGCCGTGACTGAAAAAATCAACCAGGTCATGCTTGGAGCTTCGCTCGGGCTTTTTTATACTTTCTAGGCGGCGCTTTTTGGTTTTTGCTTCCGACCGGTAATTCCGGCGTGAGGTGGCGATTTATTTTCCCGTAAAATGGAGACAAAACAGATCTAACTCGACAGCGGATTTACTTTTGTTGCTTGATGTTGTAAAATAAATCTCTGAAAAATCTTGTCTTTTCGGTTCTGGAGATCATTATTTGACACGCAAAAAAAATTTGCTCGCCAGTCTGATTTTATTGTGCTGTTTGTCCGGCCAGCTTCTTTTTGGGATCGCCGCGGACCCTTCGGCGGCGCCGGAGAAGGCGGGCGACTTGGCCCCGGCGCCCGGCGAAAAAAAGGAAACGCTCGTTTCCAGGTTTTTCAAGGATGAAGCGGAGATATGGACGACGCCTTTCAACCTCGACTTGAAGTCGTCATTGCTCTTTGCCGGGATTTTGGCCGGGACCGGGATCTTGATCGCCAACGATGAAGGGATTTACGAAGGTTTTAAAACCTTCCAAAGCCGGAACTCCTGGGTGAGTAAGGCCAGCCCCTTGGCCACCCTGCTGGGTGATTGGGGAGTCGATTGCGGCATCGCCGGGCTGTTTGTGCTCGGCGGCCTGGCCTTCAAGGACAAGAAAGCCCGGGACACCGGCTGGATGGCCCTGGAAACTCTGCTGCATACCGGTTTCTTGGTGCAGGTGTTCAAACATCTGGCTGGGCGGCAACGGCCGTCGGTGGAAGCTGGTCAGGATTACTGGTTCGGCCCGGGAGTCTTTTTTAACCGCTACAGCGAAGGCGCTTTCGCCCGCTATGACTCCTTCCCCTCCGGGCACACCGTCTCGGCCTGGGGGCTGGCCACGGTGATCGCTGAAAACTACAAAGACCGCTTGTGGGTGCCGCTGACCTGCTACAGCCTGGCCACGGCGGTCGGCCTCTCGCGCTTGACCGAGGACGCGCACTGGTTTTCCGACGTTTTCATCGGCGCGATTCTGGGCTACGCCATCGGCAAGATGGTCGTCCGCAACCAGAACCGGCGCCTGCAGTTCACCCCCGCCGTCACTCCGGAAGGGATGGGGTTGTCGCTGAGTTACCAGTTCGAATAGTTCAATGAAAGCCCGCGCCGTCCCGGTCATTTCCCTGATCCTGCTTGTCCTGGCGTCGCATCCCATCCTGAGCGGCCAGGAGGCGGAAGACGGCAGCGCCTTCGTTATCGGCGATTTCATGATGGAAAGGCTCCCGGGCGGTTATTTTTACCAGAATTTTTTTGAAAACCTGGCCCCGGATGCCACCTTTCTGCTCGAGGAAAGCAATGGTTTCGCCCAACTGGACCCTGCCAAGGTCTATTTTGAAGGCGATTCTTTCACCCAGTTCAACTGGTTTTTTGCCGGGTTCCCGATCAACTCGGCCCTCGAGGACGGCGCCGCGGCTTTCCAGTTGCCGTTTTTAGCCATCGGCTCCATGGCCTTGCAAGGCGAAACCCCCCAGCACCGCGACTACGGGTTTCATTTCTACCCGCGCTCGCCAACCGCCTCCCGCTCGCGGCTGATGGTTTCCACCGTCTTTCCCAACCTGGGAGGCTACACGGCGCTGGGCAAGCTGGCCATCGGCAACCATGCCAGCCTGAGGGCCGACGATCTGTACAGCGGCCGTCGGAAAATTTCCGCCAATGAAGCGTTTGATTACTCCTGGGAAACGAAATCGCCGCGGGCCTCCTTTTTACTGGCCGTCAGCTATTTCAACCTCGATCGCCGCTTCAACGATTTCAATGCCCGCGACGCCCAGTTCGAAGAAGATGGCGGCCTGCTGCAATTCCTCTCCCGCTGGCAAAGAACCTACGCCCGTGGAACTCTCGCTTTAAACCTGGCGGCCAACAGCACCCAGCGTGACCGGCTCTTTGCCGAGGAAGGCCGTTACCCGCAGGAGACCTATGCCCTGGACAAGAAGAGCTGGTTTGCCGGGCTCGCCTGGCAAGGCCGGCCGTTCAACCTGAAATTTTCCTGGCAGTTGGAATGGGAAAATCGGACACCGGCCGTTCTGGATGCCGGCAAGGACCTGCAGGATATCGACGGGCAGGGGTTCTGGCCATTCGAAAAGTGGGGCCAGTTCCAGGCGACCACCTTGGCCATGGCCCTTGATCAAAAGTACGCGTTCACGGTGCTGGGGAAAAAAGCTGCTCTAGAACCTTACTTGAAAGGTACGGCCGTATTCTTGACCGCGAGCGAATCCAGCGGGTCCTTTAACCCGATCTATTTCGCTGGCCAGCCTTACCTGGTTGTCCAGTGGCAGGGAGGCTCTGCCTACCGCAATCAAAGATTCCTGGGGGCGGGCGGAGCGTTGTTCACTTTGGACGTGACAAAGAAGGTCGAATTCAACGCCCGGCTGTTTTTTCAATATCAAAAGCTCGGCTTTCAAACGGCGCGCAACGATAGCCATTTTTTTCAGCCCGGCGGCGAAGCCGGTATAACCTGGTTCATCGGCAAAAATACCTCAGTGTCCCTGGCTTACGGGATTTTGCCTTACGAACTGCGCGCCAATGTCAATGACTTCCTGGAAGATCAGCGGCCGGCCGCCGGCATTTTTAACTGGCAGGACGATAACCACGACGGCCGTTTCCAAGAATCGGAAAAAGGCTCCCTTTTCGGGCGCGGCGGCGGTTCCAGTCATTTTCTTTCCGCAGGACTGCGCGTCCCGCGGCGGGAGCGCCTCCTGTTGCAACTGACTACCAGGCTTTCGACCCATTTCAATCTGCACGTCAAGGGGCTCTATAAAAAGATCCGCCAGCCTCTCTGGGCGTATTTCGCCGACTCGTACGGCCATTACGAAAACGTCTCCGGCCAGGATTACTATTTTTTCGACCGCCCGTTCCAGGCTTTCCGTTTAAGCAACAGCGCTTTCGCCAAAGACCCTTTTTACGCCCAGTTCCTCGTCCAATTTCAGGGCCAGAAACCCGGGCGCTGGTTTTTCACCTTTTCCTTCCTGGCCCACATGGGCATGGGCTATACCGCTTTCGGTAACGGCCCGACTGCCAATGATATCGGCATCATTTCCGAGAGTCAGGCTTTCCCGAATTCCTGGATAAACGGCTTTGGCCGCGTCGACGGGGACCGGGCTTTCGTCGGCAAGGTCTTTTTTGGCTATTACCTGTCGAGACGCCTGTTCTTGAGCACCAGCATCAAGTACCGCGACGGCAATCCCTTCGCCTTTTTCAACGCTTTCAAGCAGAACGGCCAATGGGTCATCGCCTACCAGACCATCAAGGCCGAGGACGAGTTCGGCAGGAAAGGCGGCCCCAGGGAGGATTGCATCTGGGATTTCAATTTCAAGCTCTGCCACGAGTTCTCGCTGTTCGGCAAGAAAGGCCGGCTGGAACTCGGATTATTCAATCTCCTGGATTTCGGCCTTGAATTGTCGGAGAACGTTTTTGCGGATGAATCGCGACGCCTGGCCAACGAACTTCAGCTGCCGCGCAGCCTGCGGCTGGGAGTGGTCTTCGAATGGTAAGCCGATCTCAGTGATTGTTGCTTTCCAGGTTCTCCTGGCAGGTGACGCAGAACTTGGCGAAAGGCAGCACTTCCAGGCGCTTGGAAGAGATTTCCGTGCCGCAATGCTGGCATTTCCCGTATTCTTTGTTTTTGATCCTTTCGAGGGCTTCCTCTACTTCCTTCAGGTTGTTGCTCATGTTGGACGACATCAGGTAGCCCATTTCCTTCTCGATGAGTTCGTTGGCCTGATCGATTTCGTCCATGGCTCCGCCGCCGCTGCTGGCCGTTTCGCTCCAGCCGATGACTTTCAGGATCTCGGCGCGCAAGGCTTCCAGCCGCTTTCTTATCTTGATGTCCCGTTCATTCTTCATTTTCATCTCCTATCGATGATATTTAATTCCATGGATGATGGTCAAGGCCCGGTAGACCTGCTCCAGAAAAACGATGCGGAACAAGTCGTGGGAGAAGGTCAGGTCCGAGAAGGAAATGGCGTGATCGCAACGCTGGCGCAGCCGGACTCCGAGGCCGGCGAAGCCGCCGATCACAAAGACCAGCCTTCCCGGGTGGTAGGATATCTTTTGCTCCAGGAATCCGGCGAATTGCAGCGAGTCCATTTTTTTGCCGTCCTTGTCCATGGCGATCACGTAGTCCTTTTTCTCGATTTCGGCGAGGAACATGGCTGCCTCTTTTTCTCTCACGAACGCTTCCTCCGGATGCCTGGGTTCCTTAATTTTTTTGATGCTGAATTTTACAAAATAATTAATGTTTTGTAAATACTTTTTTTCAAGTTCCTGCAGGCTTTTGAATTTCAGCTCGCCGCCGCAGAGCAGTTCAATGGTTTTCATACCTTTTCAGCTTGTTGTAGAGGGACTTGCGCGAGACCTTCAGGATGCGTGCCACCCGGCTCTTATTTTTGTAGCGGCGCAGCAGGTAGCCGATGTATTCCTGTTCGACCTCGGCCAGCGACCGTTCGCCGGACTGGATGATTGACATGATGTTCTGCGGCTGGTCCAGCAATGTGCGGACGTCTTTTTCGCCCAGGGCGGACCCGCGCACCGATAGCCCGAAGATGAAATTTTCCAATTCGCGGATGTTACCGGGCCAGGGATATTCTGCCAGCTTCTGCATCAGCTCCGGGGCGAGACGGATCTCCACTTGCCGTTGCCGGCAGAAATAGCGCAGCAGCGGCTCGATGTCATTCCTGCGCTCGCGCAAAGGCGGGATGAATAGGCTGACGGCCGCGATACGGAAATAAAGGTCGGCGCGAAACTCGCCGCGCCGCACCTTCTCGGCGATGGCGCCGTCGGCCGAAAAAACGAAACGGGCCGTGATCTCTTTTTCTTGGTTGGATCCCAGGGGGAAGAACTTTCTTCTTTCCAGCACCCGCAGCAGCTTGGCCTGCATGTTCAGGCTGAGTAGATCGATATGGTTAAGGAAAATCGTCCCCTTGGCGGCGGTTTGCCATTTGCCGTCGAAATCGCGGTCGGCTCCGGTGAAGGCCCCCTTCTGGAAGCCGAACCACTCGCTTTCCAGCAGCGTTTCGGGCACATCGCCGCAGCCCAGGTTAAGCAGCGGCTGAAAGGGGCTGAGCCCGGCCAGGACCTTGGCCCAGAAATCCTTGCCGGTACCCGTTTCGCCATAGAACAGGACCGCCGTCGGCAAGGGTGCGATCTTTTCGACCGTTTCCTTGATGCGCAGCGATTTCTGATCGGGGAGATTAGAAATCTGGGTAAAAATCGTATCGTTTGGCATCCATCCAAAGTTTTTCCAGCGCATACTTTTTTCGCCAGTCGGCTGAAAAAATGTTGATGACGAAATCGACGTAATCGACCAGTATCCATTCCGCATGCCTTTTGCCTTCAATGCCCAGCGGCTGTAAATAGTGCTCTCTTTTCAGGGTTTCCTGCAGGGCGTCGGCCAAGGCATTGTTCTGGCGGGTGGAATTTCCGGAACAAATGACCAAGAAGTCGGTCATATCGGTAATGCCCTTCAGTTTCAGAACCGTTATTTTTTCAGCTTTTTTATCCAGCAGAACCTGCACCGTTTTCTTGATCTCGCTGGGAATGTGACGCTTTTGCAGATCGTCCGTGACCCGCTTGAATTCCTCAATCTTCATATAGTTTATTTTCCTCCATGATGATTTGGACGTTTTTTTCCACCCAGGGAGAAATGCTCTCTCCGCGGGCGACTTTTTTTCTGATGGCCGTGGCCGATAGCGAAAGATAGTCGGAAGCGTAGGTATAAAGGAAGGCAGCCGGCGGCAGCGGCGGATTGCCCGCTTCCCGGCCGATCGGGATGTTTTCGTTCCGCAGCAAGCGCTCTACCCGGGCGCGATGACCGTTGGCGCGGATGACGATGATGAAAAAAACTTCCCCAAGCAGCTGGCGATAAGCTTTCCAGGTCTTGATTTTCAAAAAACCTTCGCTGCCGGTGATGAAGTAGAAGCGCTCGCCCGGGGATTCGCTTTTCAACTGACGGATGGTGTCGATGGTCCAGGAGTCCCCCGGCCGGCGGAGTTCCAGATCGCATGGCACAAGCCCGGGGTACGGGCGCAGGGCTTCTTTCACCATGGCCAGGCGCAATTCCGCCGCTGCCAGCGCCTGCAGTTTCTTGTGGGGCGGGTGGGCGGACAGGATATAGAGGATTTTTTCCAGCCCGAAGGCCGCTTTGATTTTCAATCCCAATTCGATATGCCCCCGGTGAACGGGGTTAAAGGTTCCGCCCAGTATGCCCGTCTTATTATGGTTCATAAAATGCGAATAGTGTTTTTTTCAATTTCAAGAGGTTGCTTCCCTGCAATGCCGATATTTCCACGTAGGGGATTTTACGCTTGCGGCAATAATCTTGCAAGCCGTCGGCCCCGGTCCGGTCTTTTGCCGCCAGGTCGATCTTGGTGGCGACCACCTTGATCTTTTTGCGCAGGAGCAGGGGGTGGTACAGGGCCAGTTCTTTTTCCAGGACATGAAAATTTTTCAGGGGCGGCTCCGGGCTGAACGGTCCCACGTCGATGACGAACATCAGGACCTGGGTCCGTTCGATATGCCTTAAGAACTCCAACCCCATGCCTTCCCCCTGGTGGGCGCCTTCCAGGATGCCGGGAATGTCGGCCACGACCAGGTTGCGGCCTGCGAACTCGGCCACGCCCAGATTCGGGGTCAGGGTAGTGAAAGGATAGTCGGCGATCTTCGGCTTGGCGGAGCTGATTTTGGAGATCAAGGTCGATTTTCCGGCATTGGGCAATCCGACCAATCCGGCGAAGGCGATGAGCTTCAACTCCAGAATGACCTGGATATGTTCGCCTTTTTCCCCTTTTTCGCAGTGGCGCGGCGCCTGGTTGATGGATGACTTGAAATGGATATTGCCCCGGCCGCCCTTGCCGCCCTTGGCCATGACGAAGCGCAGGCCGATGCGGTCGAAATCAAAGATCAACTTTTCGTCGGGATACGTCTTGACCACGGTTCCGGCCGGAACCTGCAGGATGATGGGGGGCCCGTTCTTGCCGGTCCTTTTCTTGCCTCGGCCCGCGCCGCCGCTCTCGGCCTTGATCAGCTTCATGTACTTGAAATCCCCGAGCGATTGGCACATGGGGCTGCTGACCAGAATGATATCGCCGCCCGCGCCGCCGTCGCCACCGTCCGGGCCGCCGCGGGGGATGAATTTTTCACGTCGGAAGCTGAGGCAGCCGTCGCCGCCGTTTCCAGCTTGAAAGGACAGTCGAGTCCGGTCAATGAACATCGCTTATCGCGGCTGCCGACTGGGGATACGGAACGGGCGGGAAACGGCGAAAAAATTAATTGGGATCAACCTCGACGAATTTGCGTCCGCACTTGGTGACAAAACGCACCTTGCCCGTGGACAGGGCGAAAAGGGTGTCGTCCTTGCCCAGGCCGACGTTTTTGCCTGGTTTGATGCGTGTCCCCCTCTGCCTAACGATAATGGAGCCGGCGTTAATCGCTTCACCGCCGTATTTCTTGACGCCAAGTCGCTTGGAAGCGCTTTCGCGACCGTTTTTCGCGCTGCCGCCAGATTTTTTATGAGCCATTATTCAGTCTCCTTCGCCTTGGCGCTGGCCTTGATTTCAATCTTTTCGATCTGGATCTTGTGGAGCTTCTGCCGGTGTCCCTGCGACTTCCGGTAGCCTTTTTTGGCCTTCATCTTGTAGATGTGGATCTTGTCGCCCTTGATCTCGTCGAGGATTTTTGCCTTGACTTTGGCATTTTTGACGTAGGGATTGCCGATATGAAGCTGTTTTTCGTCCTGCAGCAGCAGAACGGTATCCAGGCTGGCTGTATTTTTCTTCACGAGTTTTTCGGGGAGCAGCTCCACTTCCAAAATATCGCCTTCGGCGACTTTATACTGCTTCCCGCCGGTTTCAAGTATGGCAAACATGGTCATCTCCTTTGATGGACGGTTCCCTTTTATAACACAAATTCAGGGGTTAGTCAATATGTTCGCCCCTCTATTCAGAACCGGGTATTTTTGCCCCGGGGAGTAAAAATCGAGGCGAAATACTGCAGTCGGCGCCCGGTTTTAGACCGGGAGCACACGGATGTTGTCAGCCAATTCCCGCTTCAGCATGCTTTCGATGAACTGCAGGGTGCCCTTGGTGCTGCTGATGCAGCCCTTGCAGGCCCCCAGGTAGCGGATGTAGACACTGACCGTCCCCTCGCTTTCACGGATATCGACGATCTCCACGCTGCCGCCGTCGGCGGCCAGGGCCGGGCGGATCTTCTCGTCCAGGGCCTTTTCGATGGCGCGGTGTTTCTGGATGAGGTTCATGGTCGCGAAATCCCTGGCCTCGGCCTGGGTGAGCAGTTTATCCTTGTTCATCTCGGCCCGGGTCGCGCTCAGGATGTCCACCAGGTAGTGGCTGCGTTTTTCGTGTCCGCCCGGGCGGAGGCACGATTTGCAAAAGGCCCCGGCCTTGGTGTAGCGGGTGATATCCTCGACCGTGGTCAGGTTGTTGATGCGGATGACGTCCTTGATGGTCCGCAAGGAGACGCGGGCGCACTCGCAGACGATCTCCTCCTCCACCAGGCTCGCCATATCCACTCCCTTGTACAGCGACGCCGCTTTCTTGATCACGTCATAGGCCATGACGCTGCAGTGCATTTTTTGGGGCGGAATGGCCGGGATGTCGGGGCTGTCGCGCAATGCCATCTCGACTTCGATATTGGTGATCTTCAGGGCTTCTTCCACGGTTTTGCCCATTGACAGCTCGGCCATCACGTCGGATGAAGCGATGGCGGTGCCGCAGCCGAAACTCTTGAACTTGGCCTTGAGGATGCGGTTGGTTTTCGGGTCGACGGCCCAGTACAAGCGGACCGCGTCGCCGCATGACTCGGCGCCCCAGTCGGCCACGATCAGCCGCGCGCCCAGCTCCTTGGCTTCCGCGTCGCTGATTTCGCCCCGGTGTTCCGGGTTGTTCATGCGCGTGCTGACTTTGTTGGAATACTGTTCCCAAAGGGAACCTCCGATCAGATCGTTCTTCGCCATTTTTCCTCGTTTAGCCCTTTTTTTTATTTACCGTTCTTGTAGGTCGATGAAATCGCGCGCAGTCTCTGCGTCGACTGCCGGATCAGCACGGCGGCGCGATCGATTTCCTCTTCGGTCGAAAAGCGCGACAGGCTGAAGCGGATGCCGGTGTGGGCCAGCTCGTCGCTGATGCGCATGGCCACGAAGGTCGGGTTGGGCTCCAGCGATTCGGATGCGCAGGCGCTGCCGGTGGAGGCCGCTACGCCGTTCTGGTTGAGGTCCCAGATCATGGCTTCGCCCTCGATGCCGCGGAAGCTGGCCAGGATGGTGTTGGGCGTGCGCAGGGCGCGTTTCCCGACCACCATGGTGTCCGGGATGGTCAGGATGGCATCCTCGAGCCGGTCGCGCAGGAGGCGGACCGTGGATGCCTCGTAATTCAGGCTGTCGACAGCCATTTCCATGGCCAGGCCCATGCCGATCAAGTAGGGGACGTTGATGGTCCCGGCCCGCTTGCCGCCCATTTGCTCGCCGCCGTGCAACAGCGGCGTCAGCTTCAGGCCCTGGCGGATAAACAGGCCGCCGATGCCCTTGGGGCCGTGGAACTTGTGGGCGCTGAAGGTGAGGAAATCAACCGCCACCCGGCTGACGTCAACCGGGATCTTGCCGATGGCCTGCACGGCATCGGTATGAAACAACACGCCCTTTTCACGGCAGACGGCGGCCAGTTCGGCGATGGGGAAAATCAACCCGGTCTCATTGTTCGCCCACATGACAGACACCAGGGCGGTCTTGTCAGGGTGGATGCTCCGGCGCAGCGTATCCACATCCACGATGCCGTCGGAATTGACCGGCAGGTAAATGATCTTGACTCCCAGGCTTTCCAGGAAGGCGCAGGTGTTGCGCACGCAGGGGTGTTCCACCTGGGTGGTGATGATCTCGTTCTTCGGGCCATTGCGGATGAGGTCGTTGTAGACGCCCTTGAGGACATGGTTGTTGCCTTCCGAAGCGCAGCTGTTGATGATGATGTCGTTCTGGTCTTTCGCGTTGATGCCGCTGTACAGGCGGTCCATGGCCAGCCGCATGTAGGGATGGATCTCGGTGCCGAAGTCGTGCAGGGAATTGGGATTGCCGTACATCTGGCTGAAGAACGGTTCCATGGCCTCCTTGACCCGCGGGTCAACGATGGTGGTGGCGTTGCTGTCCAAGTAGATTCTATCCATGTTGCGCTCCATGTTTCTGGTCCATTATAGTTTCAAAGTCCGGCCATTTCAAGGGCTAGCTTCTCCTCCCTTTCCTTCACAGTTCTTCGGCCAGGCGGTGTTCGTCCACTAAGATTTCTGTGGCAGTCATGGTTACCTCCATTTTTATGTCCGGCGCTTACTTTTGTTTTTTTCCGGCGCGGATCATGGTCAGCATCATCTTGAATGGGGTGAGGGCCTTGAGGGCGTGGGACTTGTTGGCCGGCATGATGAGCATCTCGCCTTCGCCGACCTGGTGGGGCTCGCCGGCGATACGGATCTCGGCCCTGCCGTCGGTGACCTGGACCAAGGCATCGAAGGGAGCGGTGTGCTCGCTGAGCGCCTGTTCTTGGTCGAAAGCGAACAGGGTGACCGTGCCGGTCTCCTTTTCGACCAGGGTCTTGCTGACGATGGCCCCCTTCTGGTAGGCCAGCAATTCTTTGACGTTCATTATTTCGGGCATGGGTTCCTCCTTTTAATTTTTGCCATGATCTACTTATTTGCGATCCGGTCGCCCTGCAGCGAGATGGTGGTGTCGTAAACGGGAATGGTTTTCCCCGAGCGGGCCAGCGCCTCGCGCACCAGCGACGTGGTGCCCGAGCAGCAGGGGACCTCCATGTGCACGATGTGCAGGGAGCGGATGGGATGCAGTTGGAAGATCGCCGTCAGCTTGGCCAGGTATTGATCGGCGGCATGGTCGAGCTTGGGGCAGAAGATGATGGGCACTTTGCCCTGCAGAAAATCGCCATGAAAAGAAGCATAGGCGAAAGGGACGCAGTCGGCGGCGATCAGCAGTTCGGCGCCGTCAAAAAATGAAGCCTGGGGATTGAGCAGATGCAACTGCAGCGGCCAGGTGCGCAGCTGGGAAGGCGAGGGAGTGCCTGGCGGGGATCCGGCGCCCTTGGCGGCCGGGATCGGGGTGTCTTGGCCGCGACGGTCTTGCGTGCGTGAGCCGGGGCAGCCTTGGAATGGAGCCGCCGCTTCGCCCCTATCGGGGAGAGGGATGCCTTTGTCGCGCAGGAATTGCCGCGCCTGCTCCAGGTAGTGCTGTTCGTTGTGTGCGGCCAGATGGGCCAGGTGGGCGCGGATGACATTTGCGCCCTGGGGGACTATATTGGCCATGACCTTGTGCTCGTCGTACGCTTCCGCTTCCCGTTCCTCGACGTGAATGGCTCCCAGCGGGCACGTGCCGATGCAGGCCCCCAGGCCGTCGCAAAACAGATCGGATACCAGCCTGGCCTTGCCGTCAATGAGCTGCAGCGCCCCCTCGGGGCAGTTGGGCAGGCAGATGCCGCAGCCGTTGCACAGATCGTGGTCGATACGAATGATTTTTCTTTTCATGACGATCTCCTAGGTTTGGTTGCCAGCAGCGTTTCCAGCGAACGCCACAGTTTTTCTCCGGCTTGGGGCAGCTCGAAACCATAGCCGCTGACCATCCATTGCAGGACCAGCAGGCGCAGCGAACCCATGATGACGGTGAAGAGGTGCGCGGGGGGGAGGGGCCGCAGCAATCCCTGACGCTGGCCCAAGCGGATCGATTTAAGCAGCAAACGGCGATGATCGTGCATGACAGCTTGGATCTTGGCCGCCAGAGCCGGGTCGTTCTTGAAAAGATCTTCGGCGACCAGAACGGTGGCCAGGACCCGATCAGCGGCAAAAGACCGGCAGCGGTCGAGAAAAAAGTCCCTGATTTTTTCCAGGCCGGAACCGCAG
>JAPKZM010000284.1 GCA_026393775.1 Candidatus Aminicenantota bacterium | reverse complement strand
TGGGGATGGCAGACGACCATGGCGCTGACGCTTAATTCGGGGATCAATTGACATTTTTCGCTCAAACTGACGCCAATCCTTTCTGCCCGCAGCAAGTTGACCAGCGTCTCCTGGTCGGCCAACTCCGGCCAGTCCGGGAATCCGGGGCTGAAACGCTTGCCGAGCTCCTTGGCCAAGCCCAATTCCTGCCGGATGAGCTGGTGCATCTTCGCGGCCAGGCTTTCGGCCAGCTGGGTGCCGAAACCGTGCAGGATTAGGTAGCGGCTGTATTGGTCGGAGTCAAAAAGTTCCTTTTCAAGGCGGGAGATCGTGTTTCCGCAGCTGACTATGAAAATTGGCGCCAGATCCCCATTTTCACTGAAATAATCGGCCAGGGACACATGGTTGCGGCGCGGGAAGGTCAAGATTAGGTTTTTGCCTCCGGCGTCAAGCAGCAGGCTGCTTTTCCCCCGGCGGCGGCAGTCAAAATATCCGTAAACGCCTGAAAAACGGATTATTTTTTTTTCGCGCAGGAGGCGGAGGTTTTCCGCATAGAATTGTTCCGCCTTAACCCCCTCTTTCATGCGCCAGCGGGATTTGATCAGGGTCCTCTTGTCCAGCACTGGGAGGATTTCATCAAGGGTCCAATGCACTATGCGCGTCCCTGAAAAAGGCGCGTTCAAAGGCGACCGGACATGACGGATAACCGCAGTCGCTGCCGAAGCTTTTGTCCTGGGATGCGGATTTACAGAGGCCGGAGCGTTTCCGTTCATGATTTTCAAGGCCGCGAACGCGTCGGCAGCGTAAAACACCTTGCCGCGGTACAGTGGACGCAGGGCCGTGTCGACGAAAGCGGGCGTCAGCGCCGCCCCGCCGCAGATGACCGGCAGGTGAATTTTTTTTTCTGCCAGATAGCGCAGGATATCGGTCATTTCCAGGGTGGATTTGACCAGCAGGGCGCTCAAACCGATGTGGTCGGGCCCGTACTGATCCACAGCGGCGGCGATATCGGCTCCGCCCCGGTTGGTGCCTAGGTTGACAACCCGGTAGCCATTGCTGCGCAGGATGATATCGACCAGGTTTTTTCCGATATCGTGGATATCGCCCTTGACCGTGGCCAGGAGCATGCAGCCGCGCCGGCGGGCTTGAATTTTTGTCAGCCGCGGTTCCAGGAAATCCATCGCGGCCTTGATTACTTCGGCCGCCTGCAGGACGAATGGCAATTGCATGATGCCTTTTTCAAACATCTCCCCTACCTCGGCCATGCCTTTGAGCAGGTGATCGTTGACAATGTCCAAGGCCGGCATTTTTTTTGCCAGAGCTTCAAGGTCTTTCTCTATGCCAGCGGCGTTGCCGTTGAGTATGGCAGCGCGCAGATGCTCTTCGGGGCTGGAAATTTCCCTTCCCTCCTGGCTGCCGGCGGTTTTGCGGTCCTGAAAATGGTCGCATAAGGTCCGCAGCGGATCCCGTCCGCCGCGGCGGCGGTTGAAGATGAGGTCCTCGGCCAGGCGGATCTCTTCGCTGTCAATGCGGTTCAGGGGGAGGATGCGGGCGGCGTGAAAAATGGCGGCGTCCAGCCCTTGCTGAACGGCGTGATAGAGGAACACGGCGTTGACGATTTTTCTGGCCCCCGGTTGAAGGCCGTAGGAAATATTGCTCACGCCGAGCATGGTATGGGCGTCGGGCATACGCCGCTTGAGCAAGGGCAGAGCGGCCAGGGTCTCCTTCCCGGCAGCGGCCAGGCCCGGATCCCCGGAACCCAGGGTGAAGGTCAATGGGTCCAGGAAAAGGTCGTTGGCGGCAATGCCTTTGACTAGGGCCAGTTTGTAAAGCCGCTGCAGAATGGCAACTTTCCTTTCCTTGGTACGGGCCATCCCCTTTTCATCGATGGCCAGGCAGACCACGGCGGCGCCGAATTCCGCGGCCAAGGCGAGTATCGCTGCGGCGCGAGTTCCCCCGTCCTCCAGGTTGATGGAATTGATCACCGATCGGCCCGCGCACTGTTTCAGTCCCGCCTCCAATGCCTCCAGGCTGGTGCTGTCCAGCATCAGCGGCAAGCGGTTCTGCGCGTTCAGCCGGGCGGCGATCCGTTCCAGGTCCCTGGCCTCCATGCGGCCGGCATAGCCCACGTTCAGGTCCAGCAGGTGCGCCCCTTCCCGGGCCTGCTCCTGGGCAACGGCCAGCATGGCGTCCAGGTCATCGGCCAGCAG
>JAPKZM010000301.1 GCA_026393775.1 Candidatus Aminicenantota bacterium | reverse complement strand
GAAAATGCAGGTCGCGCGAGATGTAAAAAATGTCAAGCGAAGTCAACAGCGCCGAAAGCAGCAGCATGGAAAAAAGGGTCATGTATATCATCATCAGCAGCTTCTCGGCCAGGAAGACCTTGAAGACGTGGGGGAATTCCTGCACCCGGGCAAGGTAGCCGAAGATCTGGTTGAAGAAAAAACCGAGCACCAGCGTGAAGAACAGCCCGAGAAGAATGAAGAGGATGAACTTCTTCTTCTCGCCGCGCGCCAGGGAGTTGCGCAGCTGCAGGAACTTAAGCTTCAGCAGGCTTTTCATGCTGCAGGACCGTCTGGAAATAGAACTCCTCGAGGCTGCTCTGCCCGGCCAGAGACATCAGTTGCTCCAGCCCGCCCTGGACGATGATGCGGCCGTCGACAATGATGCCGATACGCCGGCAGATCTCCTGGGCCAGGGTCAGGATATGGGTAGCGAACAGGACTGCCGTCCCCTTGCCGGCGACCTCGATGAGGTACTTTTTGAATTTTTTCCCCACCAAGGGGTCGATGGAGACCAGAGGCTCGTCGAGCAACAGCAGTTTCGGCTCGACGGCCAGCGCCTGCGCGATGAGCAGCTTCTGCCGCGTGCCGGCCGAGTAGTTCTCCACCAGCTCGGTGCGGTACTCTTCGAACTCGAAATATTTAAAAAAGAAATCGATCTTTTCCTTTCTTTTGGCATAGGGAATTTTGTAAAGGTCCTGGTAAAAATTGAGGTGCTCTTCGCCGCTCAGTTTATAGTAGAGGAAAGGCTGGTCCGGAACGTAGGCGATCTTTCTTTTCAGCTCGTGGTGTTCACGATGGTAGGGTTCACCGTCGATGACGACGGAGCCGCCGTCGGGAGCGAGCAGCCCGGCCAGGACCTTCAGCGTGGTGGTCTTACCGGCGCCATTGGGCCCCAGCAGACCGTAGATCTCCCCGGGAGCCAATGAAAAAGTAACATCCTTCAGCGCCTCGCGCTTGCCGAACTTCTTGCGCAAACCTGTTATTTCGAGCATGGAGGCATTGTAGCATATCAAAGGAAAAAACGAACTAGCGTGACACGTAACACGTAACACGTGACGAGAAAGAAAAATCACAACCGCCAATATTTTCTTGTCTTCTCCCTGTACCCTATCCCCTGGACCCTGAACCCTATTTTTCCGTGAACGTCCAACAGCCGTCCCAGTCGGGGGGCGGGTTGTCCAAAAGCCAGCGGCAGCGCCTGGCAAAAACCTGCGCCGGCGGATCGTCAGTCAGGGCCGTGAAGATGCCCATAGCCGAGGAGAAATCCCCGGTAAAATAAAGTTTCAATCCCTTTTCAAAACTCTCCTGGCGCTGAACGAGCTGCGCCGGGGCCTGGTCTTTTTCAGCGACGACCTCAAAGATCTCCTCGGGGATCTTCCTGCCCTTGACGCGCACGCGGTCGAGGCGGCGCAGGAGCACTTTCTCCGCCGCCATGTTCCCGGCCAGAGTCCCGCAGATGATCATTGTCCCGTATTGCTTGTTGATCCCCTCCAGCCGCGAGGCCAGGTTGACGGCGTCGCCGATGACCGTGTACTCGAAGCGTTTTTGCGAGCCGATGTTGCCGACAATGACCTCGCCGCTGTTGATGCCGATGCGCATGCTTAAGGAAGGCAGACCCCGGCCGGCAAAATCTTCGTTCAATCCGGCCAATTCCTCCCGGCAGCGCAAAGCCGCCAGCATGGCCTTGAGCGCCTGGTCGTCAGAGGCCAGCGGCGCCCCCCAGAAAGCCATGATGGCGTCGCCTTCGAACTTGTTGACGAATCCGCCGTTGCCCATGATCACCGTCGTCATCCGTTCCAGGTAGGTGTTCAGAATGGAGACCACTTCTTCGGGGGGCAGGCTTTCCGACAGGCTGGTGAAGCCGGCCAAGTCGGAAAAGAATATGGTCACCAGTTTTTTCTCGCCGCCCAGGTTCAAGCCCTGGGGATTTTTCATGATCTCGGCCAGCAGCGAATCGGACAGGTAATTTTTAAACGCGTTCTGGATGAATTTCTTTTCGCGGCGCACGCGCCGGTAGCGTTCGTAGACATCGTTGGCGGTGGTTATGACGAGTCCCAGAACAATGGGTAAAAAATTCTGGTCAAAGCCCGATTTGAACAACAATAAATTTGCGGCCAATGCCAGCAGAATCATCGCCAGCGCGGCCAGAACCTGTAAAAAAATTGACTTGATCCTGAAAGCCCCGTGAGTAAAATTTCAGGTTCAGTCCGCCATCGTCAGCGAACGGAATTTGTGTTGTTTTCAGTTTTGGATCGACAAACAAGGCCAGGGCCAGAGAAAAGGATGGGTATACACGGTCAGCGAGGCGGATAAAATGATGCAGGCGGCGATAAATACCGTCTTGATCCGGATTTTCAGCGACATTACCGCCCCCGCGCAGAGCCGCGAGCAGCTGCGGCAACGGAAGCGATTTTGTCCCTTTTTTGACCGGCAACCGGGAAAAGCCGGGATCTGCCTGCAAGGCGAACCTGGCTAAATCAATCGCCGCGGTGTCATTGTCGGAAAAAAACAACGGGATGAAGACAAGGTTGGCCCTTTTAACGGCCGCGGCCAGCAGTTCATCTTCACCGCCATAGGGACTTGCTTCGCTGAAAACCATGTCCAAGGCGACGGCTTTGACTCCGGCCGCGGCCAGAAAATCGATGGCCTTGGCATATAGACTGCGCGGCCAGGGCCAGGGAATATTGAATTTATTGCTGCTGTAAAAATCAAGACTTTCCTGGTCGATTTCAACCAGTATGACCGGCGCATCGATACGCCGGCTGAAAATGCGGATTTTCTGATCATAGATTTTTTTTTCAAACGGCGGGGCGATGATGTGCCCCAGGCTGATCGTGATGATGAAAAGCAGCGCGGTCGAAAGCAGATAGCGGCGCAATTTTAACGGGAAACGCTTTTGCTGAAACGGGCGTTGCGGACGCTCATGTCAATGGCGGGAGCTTTTCCCAGGGCCTCTTCCACGTAGGCGACGCGCTTGGCCGCGGCTGGATGGGCCGAAAAAGCCTTGGTCTTTTTTTTCTCGATGCCCCGGCATTTTTCGAGTATGGTCAATAGCGCCGCCGGGTTGTAGCCGGCCGCGGCCAGCAGGTCCATGGCCTGCAGATCGGCATCCTTTTCTTGGCCGCGCGAATACCCTTTTTGCAGCAGCGTGCCGCTGATATCCAGAACGGAATCCTTGAATATATTGAGTACTTCGCTGCCCGAGCCGATGGCCTCGCCGGCCGCGAAGGTGCCCAGGGTTTTCATCCGTTGCGATTTGATCGCTTTCAAGGGGTCCTTGTTCACGACATGCCGGATCTCGTGGGCCAGGATGGCGGCGATTTCGTCCTCGTTCCCGGCCATGTCGATGATGCCGCGGCTGATGAAAATGATGCCGCCCGGAGCCGAAAACGCGTTGGCTTCCCGGCTGTCCAGGACGGCGAAATGGTAGCCGGCGAAAATTTCAGGCCGCTCCGACTTCAGCACCAGCGCCTTGCCGATCAGGTTCAGGTAGCGGCATAGCGTCTGGTTTTTCCACAGCGGGTACTGGGACAGGATATTGGCCGCGACGGCCCGGCCGATATAATATTCTTCTTCCTCGTTGATCGTGTGCGTGGTCCCGGCGACCAGTTCCACGCCCTTCTTGGCTTTGTTCAGCTGGCCCAACGTGATAGGTATTTTGATCGCCGCCAGAAATTGGCAAAGGCAAAGCAGCTGGAGCAGTTTTTTCATTTGAGTTTGCCCTCCCTGACGAAATCGCCCACGTCCGGATTGGCCACGGCTTGGGCCATGACCCAATCGACTGCGCTGAAATCGTATTCCCGGCTGCCGCGTAACTTTCGTTCGTTGCCTTCGTTGAAACCCTTGGCGGCCAGGGCCAATTCCTCTTCGCTGGCCCCTTTTTTACCAGGGGCGATGCCGCTCAAGCTGATCCCCCTTCCCGCGAGCGCCGATCCGTGGACATAGCCTTTCAGGCCGTCGGCGTTCTTCACCAAAAACCAGCTCCCCTTCGCTTCGATTATCTCCAGGCAGGCCCCTTTCTGGATGGTAGCCAGGTTACTGGAGAGGAAATCGGGCTTGGCCATAAGCTGCGCATGCAACACCTGGACGACCAGGACTTTTCCGGCCAGCAGCAGCGCGGTCATGGCCAGGAAGGCCAACAGACATGCTTTTTTCTTCATTCCTTTGCCTCGAATGCATTATATGCAAATCGGACCGGGATTGCAAGTTCACCCTGATCTTTTTGACTATAGCGGTAAAAATCAATAGAATTTTACCATGGCGCGTAAAATACCTGCCCTGGCCCTGGTTCTGGCATTTCTGGCCCTGGCCGCGCAGACAATGGAAGAACTGGGGCTCAGCCCGGAACAGTTGGAGGACAAACTGTTTTACCTGGTCAACCAGGAGAGGAGTAAACAGGGACTGCCCGAGCTGCGCTTAAACCCTCTGCTGCGTTCCATCGCCCGGGCCCACAGTAAAAAAATGGCCCAGCAGAGGCGCTTGGCCCATGATTTCCCCGGCTACGACAGATTGGCCGTCAGGGCCAGCAACGCCGGATTGCATTTCTTCAGCATCGGCGAAAACCTGGCCGTCGGCGACACCTTCCTCATGCGCCTCTTCCACGAAAAGATGCTGACCAGTCCGGGGCATCGTGAAAACATTCTCTTCAAGGACTTTACCGACCTGGGCATCGGCATCGAGCTGAGCGGGAACAGGTACTATGTCACCCAGGAGTTCGCCGGCCTCCCCGGACCGTAAGCTCTGCGATCGGGTCAGTATCTGTGAAGAACAGTTTTCTTTTTTATTGTAAAAATTTATAGAAATCCTATAATTATTCAGGAAGACATCATGTCCAAGAATAAGTATTTTTGTCGCGAAAATTTGCGAAAAAAAGTGGAAACTTGCGAAAAAAATTGTTGCGATCAGCCGCAAAGCACTGTCTGCACTCATTTTTCAACTTGGCACGTTAATTGCTTCATCTTTGCTGAAAACAGCAAAGGAGGCTGATATGAAAAAAATCAAATTTACTTTTCTGACTTTGGCAGTGTTTGGGATCGCGGCCCTGACTTTTGCCGCCACAACAGAGAAATCCTCAGCTCAGGCCCAAACCATTTCCCAGAAGGAATTGGTCCAGCGTTTTGGCTTCATCGATGAGAACGGCGATGGCATCAATGATCTCGCCCGCGACGCTGACAATGATGGCATTCCCAATTGCATGGATCCCGACTGGACCCGCCCCGAAGATAGCACAGGCTACAAGAACAAGTACGGCTACAAGCACCACACGGCCAATGCCCAGAACAACGGCGGTGAAAACAATTTCAATTACAGTTACAATTACCTCTGGAGCAACAACTGGGGCGGATGCAACGATACCGGTGTTTGCGACAACACAGGGCCGCATGGCAGCCAGGGGCACAAACGTAATTCAGGCAACCGCCATTGAAGTTCGAAAAAATTTCCTTTACAAAAATCAGGGGGAGAGCGCGGCTCTCCCTGACCCTTTTACTGGCCATATTCCCCGTTTCAGCCATGGCCGCCGACAAGGTCTCCATAACGCCTTACCTTGACTACAACTATTCCAACAATATTTTTTGGGACTATTCTGCGGTCAGCGACGCCACTTTTTCCCCGGGATTGGAATTGAACCTCGCTTCCCGGCAGTTCAATTTTTTCCTGAATGCCGACAGTAAAATTTACCGGAGCAACGATTACCTGAATCAGTCGTCGATTTCGGGCGGCTTCAATTTTTATAAAATGCTGTCAAAACGCAGCACCGTTTTCCTTTCACCGGACATCAGCCTGACCCAGTTCAAAGGCGACATGTCCTATTTGAATACAGCTATTCCAAGCTTGACTGTCGGGTTGAAACATGTTTTTTCAAGCCAGATATACGGCCGAATCGGTTTTAACCTGCGCCACAGCGATTATCTTGAGGAAGATTCCTATGACCACTGGCGGACAGCGGCTTTTTTGGAAATGAATGCTTTTTTTAAGACCCAAACCACGTTACGCCTCACTATGGGCCTGAACTATCTTTTCTTCCCCCATATTGTCACGGAAATTGCCGCCGCAACTTCAGCCCCGTCGGGGATCAACGCCTCCGCCGCCTCAGTATCAGAAACGAAAATTCGCTACCGCCGGGGCGTTCCCGTACAGCCGACACCCGATCCTCCGACCCCATCAGACCCTTCCAATCCGCAGCCTGAACCGGAGATCCCACTTGTTTCCACCACCGTCAACCTATCCATTCCCCAGCCTTTTATCGTTTTCAGGGCTGCCCAAGGATTGGGCTACAAAACCGGATTGATCGCCGAGATCCAGTATCGGAAAAACCGTAACCTCCTGAAAGACTTTGACCCGCTGACCATCGATGAATGGGCATTGCAACGAATGGATGAGGATTTTTTTTGGCAAGGGACACGTATTTCCCTTGCTTTAAAGACCGAAGCTATTTTAAATATGGAAATCGCTGTTGATTTTTCATACTATTTCAAACAATATGACGGGCTGGATGCCCTGGACATGAACGGGGAGCCGATCCTGCCGCAAGCGTTCCGTGAGGACAGACTCTCCCAACTCACCATGAAAATGACAAAATCCTTGGGGGACTTCGGTATCTACCTCAACGGAAGCTACCGTAAAAACGTTTCCAACGATTTGTATTTCCACTACAATTTTTATACAATTTCCGCAGGCCTTGATTATTCGTTTTAAAATAAACATGAAAAAATTGTCCGCTTGCTTGTTCGTTGTGCTTGGGGTCATCTCGCTGACTGCCCAGTCCCCCGTTTTCCATTATTTCGATCAAAAAAATCTGATCGATATCCAAGGCCAGGTGCTGGCCATCGATTTTGAAGAGATTTATGGAAAAAAGTCGGCATTCCTGATGCTTTCCATCCAAAGCGAAGACCAGCGCTTGTTCCAGGTGGAGGTTTGCCCGCAATGGTTTTTTACTGCCGATATCGCCGTGGGCATGAGAATCAACATTCGCGGTTCACTGCTGGAAAATTCCGCCGGCACGACTTACCTGATCGCCCAGGAAATTTCCCTGCAGGGCGAACGGTTTACCCTGCGTGACAGTAAGGGCTTCCCCTTGTGGAGCCGGAGTGGCGGCGGCAGGCACGGCAATCGCAAAGGCTCAGGCGGCCGCGGCAAACAGTGAAGATTACCGTCAAATACATCGCCATTCTTTTTGTCTTAAGTATTTTCAGCATTGGAATTTTTTATTTTCTTAACTTGAACAACCGCCGGGCGGTTGAAGCCCGCACCCTGGAATTGGCCGAATCGGAGGGTAGGACTATCGAGAAAGTTCTGGGCACAGCCTCCGTATATCTCCTGGATAAAGGAGAGGCCCATCTGATCCGATTCATGGACGAGATATTCTCCAACGACCAGGTAGTTTACGTGGCGATCAAGCGCTCGGGAAGCTTGCTGCACGCCGCCTCCAAATACGAGGGGTATCTGCCGCTTGACAGCGAATTTCAAGCCGTAAAAACCTTCTCGTCGCCCTTGGGTGAGATCATTGAAGTGGCCTCCGCCATGAAAGATCGCTCCGGACAGCCGTATACCGCCCATATCGGTTATTTTTTTTCCGCCATCGGCGAAATACGCAATGCTGCCAAAAAAAATTTTTTACTGCTGACCGTGTTGCAGGCGTCCATCATCCTGATCATCATCGCCTTTCTTTACGGCTTTAGCCGCCAAATGCTGCGCAAGGAAATGGAAATTCAAAGACAGAAGGAAGAAAAGGAAAAATTCCAGGAAATATCCCTGATCACGGCCGGCATCAACCATGAAATCCGAAACCCGTTGAACTCCCTGTACCTCAGCTACCAGATGCTGGAACCCTTGCTCGACCATGCCAATCAGGAAGCCGTTTTTCACAGCAATTCTCTCAAACGGGAGATTAAGCGCGTGCAGGGAATCATCGAACGCTTTTCGAACTTGAGCCGGGTCATGCCGGTACGCCGGGAAGAGGTCGATTTGGAGCAATTTTTTGTGGACATGCAGAACGTCTGGGCGGGAATGGCCGTACGGCCTGAAATCAGCCACCATCATGAACCGAACATGAAAGTCAGCACGGATAGGAGCCTGCTCACCCAGATCATCACCAACGTGGTCAGCAATGCGGCCGAGGCCGGAGCCAGTCATATCGACATCGCCATTACAACGCAAAAGGGGAAAACCGTTTTTTCCATTAAGGACGACGGGCCCGGGATCCGCAGGGAGCACATAAAATATATTTTTGATCCCTTCGTGACATTCAAAGCCAGCGGCAGCGGTATCGGGTTGGCTCTGACCAAAAAAATGGTGCTGCAGCTGGGGGGCCGGATCGAAGTGGAAAGTACCGAGGATCATGGCGCGGAGTTCAGGATTTATTTGTGATACAATCGAATAATGGCCAGCAACTGTAATCTATTGATCATTGAAGACGAGGAAGGGGCTGCCCGGACCCTTGAAAAATTCTTCAGCAAAAAAGGGTATTCGGTATGCACAGCAGCCAGCGGCGAAGAGGGCCTTGTTCAATTCCAAACGCACACTCCGGAAGTCGTCCTCCTCGATTTTAAATTGCCGGGAATCGATGGGGAGCAAGTTTTCCTTAAACTTAAAGAGAGCAACCCCTTGATTCCGGTCATCGTCATGACCGCGTTCGGTGAAGTCGACCTGGCGGTCAGGTTGCTTAAGCTGGGGGTTTTCTACTTTGTGACCAAGCCTTTTGAATTGGATATCCTGCTGCATCTGGTCCGGGAAGCCATGGGAAAAACGCTCCTGGCACGTGAAAACATCCGTTTGCAAGAAAAATTGCAGGGCCGGTTTTCATTCAAGAATTTCGTTTTCCGTTCCGGAATGATGTCTGAAACAGTCAACTTGGCCATGCGCGTGGCCGACTCCGAGGCGACTGTCCTGGTCAGGGGCGAAAGCGGCACCGGCAAAGAGGTCCTGGCCAACATCATCCATTACGCATCGTCCAGGAAGAATCGCCCGTTCATCAAGGTCAACCTGGCCGCCCTGCCGGCCACCCTCATCGAGGCCGAACTTTTCGGCCATGAAAAAGGCGCCTTCACCGGCGCAGATAAAAGCAGGATCGGGAGGTTCGAGGAAGCCTTTGGCGGTACAGTATTCCTTGACGAGATCGGTGATTTGCCCATGGAAACCCAGATCAAGCTTCTGCGCGTCATCCAGGAACGAGAAATCTTTCGCTTGGGTTCAAACAAGCCCGTGCCCATTAACATCCGTCTGATTTCCGCCACGCACAGGGATCTAGCCTTGGAAGTGCAGCGCCGCTCTTTTCGCGAGGATCTCTTTTTTCGGCTCAACACCATCACCATCGACATGCCTGCTCTGCGCCAGCACAAGGAGGACATCCCCTTCCTTATCGAGCATTTTATCCAGAAATTTGCAGCCAGGGAAAAGAAAGCCGTGCGCAGCATTGAAAAGAAAGCGTTGAATTCATTGATGAAGCATGATTTTCCCGGCAACGTGCGCGAACTTGAGAACGTCGTTGAGCGGGCGGTGATCCTGTGCCGTCACCAGCAGATCAGCGAAGAAGATTTGCCTGTTTTCACCGCCAGCGATGCATTGCAGGACATCGCCACGGCAGAGATGCCATTGCCTGAAAAGGTAAGGGAGTTTGAAAAGAGTCTGATCCTTAAAGCCCTGAAAAAGAATCACTTTGTCGGGACAAAGGCCGCTAAGGAACTGGGCCTGTCCGAATCCACCTTGCGTTATAAGATGGAGAACCTGGGCATCAAACCTTCCTGACCGGAGTTTATTTCGTCGGGTCGAAGCCGAGGAGCTGGATCTTTTCATACCAGTTGACCAGGCTGGCCAGTGCGGCATAGAGCATGATGACCGTGGTCGACTTGATGACGATCTTGTACCACATTTTGGTGGCATATTCGGCAAACAGCACCTGCAACCCCCTCATCACGATGTAGCAGGCGATGGCAAAAAGCGTATAATTCATTTTTCCTCCTTAATCATATCACCCTAGCCAGGCAATTTTGCCTGGAAACGGTCTACTGAGATACCAAAGTCAATTTGACAATCTCCGAGCGCGACAAAAAACGCATGGGCGGTCCCCAGGTGCTGGTCCCGGCGCTGGTATGGATATGGGCATGGCCCAGGCTATAGAAACCGGACGGATACTTGTAGATCAGCCAGACCAGGAAATCCATGGGCGGGATTTGGCCGGCGTGGGTGTGCCCCGAGAGCTGCAGATCGATCCCCTCCCGTGCGGCCCGGGCAAAACCGTCGGGCCGGTGGTAAAGGAGGATCCTGGGAACATCCTTGGCCGCCGAACGCAAGGCTTCGTCCAGGTCGGGACCGGAGAACTTGAAGTTTTTCCCGGCATCGTCGTCCAGCCCGATGAGGCAGAGCTTGCCGTCAATGTCACAAGCCTGGTTGCGCAGGATGCGCCAACCGCATTTGCGGGCCAGATCGCTGAATAGATCGAGGCCGGCATAGAATTCGTGGTTGCCGGTTACGGCCACCACCCCGTGCCTGGCCTTGAGTTCCATCAGCAGCTGGCAGTACTCTCCGCTTTGACCGATATCCCGGTCGAGTACGTCGCCCGTGACGCATATCAGGTCGGGCTCCAGGCTGTTGACCCTTTCGACGGTCCATTTCAGGCGTTTGAGCGGGGTCAGGTTGCCCAGATGCAGATCGGACAAATGGATGATGGAAAATCCGCTTAAATCAGGACGCAGGCCGGGAATAGGCACCGTGATTTCGCGGACCCGAGGGTAGCGCTGGCCGTTAAAGATGGAGAAACCCGATATCATGGAAATAACCAAAAGAGCCGCGATGACCAGGTAACGCCGGCTGCCTGGAAAAAGCAGCGAAGATATGGTTTCCAAAAAAAAGACGGCCAGGGAGATGGCGATGATCCCCAGCCAAAGCGAACCAACGAGACGCAGGGAATTAAACAATTTCAAGCGGCTGAGGAATTCCGCCAGGATGAAGCTCAGGGCCGCGGCCAGCATGAATATTTTCAAGGCCAGGCGCGGGCCGGATGTCAATGACAGCCCGTTGGCGATGCGTTGATAAATGAACCAATGCATGGCTCCATAAAGGCTCAGGGCGATGACGATGAAGACAATGAAGTACAGTTTGGGCATGCGGCTCCTTTACGTTAGGGGACGCCAATTGGCGTCCCCACACCAACCTATATCACGATGTTTCCGCTCTGGCGCATCACGGCTTTCTGCCGATCAATAGCGAAGCGTCGAAAGGGGTCGTTCGCTGAACGATCTTTTTCAACCCGGCTTCACGCATCCAGCCGCCCAATTCCCGGGCGCTAAAGGTATCGCCCGCCTTGGTGGCGACCAGCATATTCAAGGCGAAGAAAGCTCCCGCTGCCGGCCGGGTGCGGTCCGGGTCCATGATGAAATCCTGGATGACCAGCTGCCCGCATGGGTTCAACGATTTGGCGGCCCGGGCGATCAAGCGCCGGTTTTCCCGCGGGCTGTTCATGTGGACGATAGCCGAGAGGAGAACCAGGTCATAGCCCTTTCCCCAGCCGCCATGATGGAAGTCGCCGGCAATGAAATCGAAACGGGAAAGCAGTCCGGCCCGGGCAACGTACTTTCGGGTCAGCGGCAGCACTTCGGGCAGGTCGAAGGCCGCGATGCGGATACTATTTTTTGCCCGTGCCAAGGCCATGGCATAAGCGCCGGAACCGGAACCGATATCGAGGCAACGACTCACCTTCGACAGATCGAGAAGTTTCACCATCACCGGCGCCTGGGGCGTGGCCCGCTCGTGCATGGCGGCGATGAAGCCGGGCAGGCGATCTGATCCGGCGGAGCCGCTATCTCTTTTGTATGCCGAAGTGCCGCGGCGCACGGCGGCGCTCAAGGTATGCCAGCTTTGCCACTGGTTGTCAGTGTGGGTCAGCCCGGCCAGGAATTGCGGCTCCCCGGCTACCAGCAAGGAGCGGGAAATTTTCGTGTTGGCGAATTGCCCTCCGGATTTTCTGACCAGTCCCAGCGCGCATAGGGCGTTCAGCAGCCGGTCAAGGGCCCGCGCGTCGGCATCGATCATTTTGGCCAGCTTTTCCGAGCTCAGCCAGCGGCCGGCCAGCCCGGTGAAAAGGCCGAGCTCGAAAGCGGTCAGAATGATGCGGCTGCGACGGAAACCGTAGACCGCAGCGCGCAATTGGGCGGCCGTCGTGATGGGCTCGTTTTCCTGGTTCGACATTTCCTGCCGCTCCTGTTTGTTCATAAGTTGGGGAAAAGCTCGCGCAGTATTTTCAACGATTCGGGGAATAAGCCGTCAAGCGCTACATATTCCCATCTGGCTTCGCTGACCAGCCAGCGGTTTTCCTTGCGCAGCCGGCAGCTGAAGCGGTAATTCTCACCGGAAAAGCGGATCAGCTTGCGGAATGCCTGGGCGGCACCGCTGGAAAGGGAAATGTCGGTCTCCAGGACGGCGCTGTTGGGGCTCTCGACGACGATGCGCGACGCCAGGACATGGATCACGATGCCGCGATAGCGGCTGAAATATTCCTCGACCATGGCCGCGGTCTGCTCCCGGTCGCGCCCATTGAAATCACGGTAATCGGAAGCCAGGTGGACGATCAGCCCGTCCGCGTTTCTTTTTTCGGCGCAGGTCGCCATGTCGGCCACCAGGACTGTGATGACCTCGCTTTCGGTTTTCTTATGGCAGGAAAGCGACAATCCGCTGGCTAGGATCAAAGCCATAAGGGCAGCAATTTTTTCCATGGCGCTGGTCATGGGCAAAAGGTGCCCCGGCGGAAAGGGTCAAGCCGGTTCATCATATTTTACTCAACGCCTGGTCCAGGTCCTGGATGATATCGTCGGCATGTTCGCCGCCGACGCAAAGCCGGACCATGGTAGGCGGAATGCCCGCCATGCGTCGCCCTTCGTCGCCCTGCTGCAGGTGGGTCGAGATGGCCGGGATGGTGGCCACCGACTTGATCCGCCCCAGGTCGGTAGCCCGGAATATCCGCTGCAGCTGGTCGAAAAAGCGCCGGGTGTCGGCCGGGCTCCCCTTGATGGTGAAGGAGAGCAAATGGCCGAAAGTCGGCCGGTCGCTGTCGACCATGCGCAGGTAGCGGGAGGCCAGGTCGTGCAGGGGGTGGCTGGGCAGGCCCAGGTAGTCGACCTTTTCCACGCGCGCATGGCCGGCCAGGAACCCGGCCACGGCCATGGAGTTCTGGGAGAACCACTCCACCTTGATGCGCAGGGTGCGCAGGTCGTTGAGAAGGAAGAAAGCCGAGTAAGGGGACAGGCACGCCCCCGAATCACGCCCCGGCCATAATTTAAGCCAGACGGCGTAGTCGCCCCGGGATTCGGCTGGCAAGTGCCGGCTGACCAGGTCGTGGCGGGCGATCACCGCCCCGCCGATCGCGGCGCCGCTGCTGCCGATGGTCTTGGTCAGCGACTGCACCACGATGTCGGCCCCGTGGGCCAACGGCCTCAGCAGGGCCGGGGTGGCGATGGTGCTGTCGACGATCAAAGGGATCTGAAAGCTGTGGGCCAGCTTGGCCAGTGCCTGGAGATCGGAGCAGGCCTGCTGCGGGTTGGAGGGCATTTCGGTGTATAAAAAACGGGTTTGCTTGTCGACCAGTTTTTCCCATTCCTCCAATTTCCAAGGCTGCGACACCCAACGCACCCTGGCATGGCGCTCCTTGAGGCGCACGTTGAAAAGCTGGAACGTCCCGCCGTAGATCTGGGCCGAGGCGACGAAATTCAATCCATGCGGATCTTCATCCAGGACCAGCAAGGGTTCGACGGCCTGTTTGATCGCCGCCATGCCCGATGAGGTGCAAAAAGCCGAAGCGTCAAAGGAACAGCCATAGGCTTCGAGCAGCGAAAGGGTCTCCTCGAGGTAGAAATTGGTTGGATTGTGGATGCGTGAATAGCACCAGGTGGGTATTTGGTAGGACAGCCCGGCTTCCATTTCGTCGCTGTCGCGATAGCCCTGCGAGGTGGAGGGAAATAAGGGCTCGATAATCCCACCCTGCCCCTGCGCGAAGGATTCCTCGACCGAGTACATCCCGTGCACGGCAATGGTATCGAAGCGCAGTTTGCGTACTTTTTCCCGGTAGGCTTTTCTCCTGGCCGCGTATTCCTGGCCGTTTTGGATATATTGTTTGACGCCGGCGAATTTAGAATTGTCTATGGTGATCTCCTGAAAGAAAGGTATTTTGGCCTAAAGTGCATATTTTAGTGCCAGGACAACCGTCGTATCGGCTTGACATAAGCCCCCTTTAGCCTAAAAAATTTTAATAGCATACGCAAAACTAAAAGTCAAACCGGCTTTTATACGCCTTTTCCCCTACGGGGACATACTTTCACTATGATTTCAACCAGTCTTTAAGCTGTTGAAATCATCTAGTGAAAGTATACCATCACTTGATGTTTTCAGCAGCTTCCTTTATTGGCTGAAAACATAGTGATGGTAGACAAATCAGATCCGCCAAGGTCGGCGGATGATTTGAACTGCTTGACAGCCTTGCAAAATAGTTTTACATTACTTAAGGCTATGGCAAACAGGTCAAATTTTATTTAGGATAAAGACACCATGCAGGAACCGATCTTGTTTTATTCGACCAACCGCCGGGCCAAAGCGGTCCCCTTTCGCGACGCCCTGCTTAAGGGGCTGGCCCCGGACAGGGGCTTGTACATGCCGGAACGGATCCCGACGCTGACAGCGGCTGAAATGGCAAGCTTTGTCGGCATGCCCTACCATGAAATCGCCTGCACCGTCTGCGGGAAATTTCTCCACGGGCAGATCCCCGAACCCGAGCTGGCGGCACTGGCAAAAGATGCCTACGATTTCCCGGTCCCCCTGGAACTGGTGGAAGGCCGGCAATTTGTCATGCGCCTCGACCAGGGGCCTACAGCCTCGTTCAAGGATTTCGCCGCGCGCATGATGGGGCGGCTGATCCATTACTACCTGCGTCTGGAAAAGTCCAAGTTGCTGATCCTGACCGCGACGTCGGGCGACACAGGTAGTGCCATCGCCAACGCTTTCTACGGGTTGGACAACATCCAAGTGCTGGTCTTGTTCCCCGAAAAAGAAGTGACGCCGCGCCAGCGCCGGCAGATGACCACGCTGGGCAAGAACGTCAGCATCATTGCCATCGACGGCAAGTTCGACCATTGCCAGGCGCTGGTCAAGGAGGCCTTTTCCGATCCCGAGCTGGGCCACTTACCCCTCTCTTCGGCCAATTCCATCAATATCGGCCGGCTGGTACCGCAGATCGTCTACTATTTCTACGCCTACTCACGCCTATGCCAGCAACCCGGCGAAACGGCCGTTTTTTCAGTTCCTTCGGGGAATTTCGGCGACATGATGGGCGCCATCCTCGCCATGCGCATGGGGCTCCCGGTCAAGCGCCTAATCATCGCCACCAACGAGAACGACGAATTTCCCCAATACGTCGCCAGCGGAAACTATCATCTCATCGAGCCCTCGCGTAACTGCATCTCCAGCGCCATGAACGTCGGCCATCCCAGCAACCTGGCCCGGCTGATCGACCTCTACGGAGGCCGCATGGACGAAAAGGGGGTCATCAGTACGGCGGCCGACCTGGAGCGTCTGCGCCGGGAGATATTCGCCCTGAGCATCAGCGACGACGAAACGCGGCGAACCATCCGCGTTGCCTACGAACAGCACGGTTTGCTGCTCGAGCCGCACGGCGCAGTCGGTTGGGCCGGCTTGCGGGAGTACCTGAACGCGGAACCGGCCCCCGGTCAGCTGTGCATCTCCCTGGAAACGGCCCACCCGGCGAAATTCCCTGAAGAGATCAGGACCATCCTCGGTTTCGATCCGCCCCTGCCGCGCAGCCTCGAAGGACTC
>JAPKZM010000048.1 GCA_026393775.1 Candidatus Aminicenantota bacterium | reverse complement strand
AGGGCGGCCGGGGTGGCGATGACGATGGCGCTGGCCTCGACGGCCGGCATGATTCGCGTCATGTCCTTCAGGTCGGCGGCGCGAAGAGTTAAGACCGACTTCTCGCTGACGCTGCGCTCGATGGCCCGGGCCAGCGATTCCAGGCTGATGTCATGGAGCAGGGTAAGCTCCTTCCGGCAGCGCGGGCAGGCGGACAGGTTTTCCTGACGGAAGCTGCAGCTCCGGCAGGCCGCGCGTTGCGGCTCATCCACCTGCAGGATGCCGCCGCAGCTGGGGCAGGCCACGATCTTTCCGCAGGAAGCGCAAAAAAGGTTCAGCGCCGGTTGGACCCTGTTGACCAGGACCAGGGTTTTCTTTGCCTGCAAATAGTTCTGGTTGATCAATTGCAGCAGGTCGGCCGGGATGCCCCGCTCCCTGCCTTTCAACATGTGCACCTGCAGCGAACTGCCGCGGTCGCGGCGCCGGTCGGTGATGGTCAGCTCCGGGCGCTGTTGGTAGGTGGCGCAGGAATGGGCCGCGGCCCCCTGCAGGATGGGGACGCGCCCGGCCTGGGCCCGGAGGCGGGCCAGATGATCGCTTTTAAAAGGCGTGTGGAAGGTGCGCTGGTAGAGGGGCGACGTCGCCCGGTCGACGATCAGCAGCCCCAGGTTTTTCAGCGGCAGCAAAGCGGCCGACAGACCGCCGCACAGGATGCCGCTTTTCCCCTGTTGGTATTGGGCCCAGATCTCTTCCCGGGCCGCGGGCCGGGTTTCCGAATTGTAGATGTCCATTTCCGGCCAGACGGTTTTCCAATAGCGGGCGGTGGCGTTGTCGGGAACGAGGAGCAGGACACTCTGGCCGGCAGCCAGGACCTCCTGGCTGCTTTCCTGGTACTCGCTGCCGCGGCCGGGATCCAGGAACAGGCGGTTCAACGGCAGGGACGGGGCGGCAACGGGCTTGGTGAATGCGGCCGGCGCGATTTTCCTCTCCTTGAAAAAAAAGCGCAAGTTCATCGCCGCGCCGAGCCGGGCCAGTTGTGCCGGGGTGAACTCGCCGATCTTTCTGGTTTGCCCGTCCAGTTCCAGGAGAAGCTTTTTAAGGTTTTTTTTGCTGGGCGGCAGCGAGTGGTCCAATACGATCCCGGTCGAGGCAAAATAAGCCCTGGCGCTGCGCCGGGCGAAATCCAGGAATTCCTCATCGGGGCAAAAGGGATCGTCGATGACGCCGATGATGTTTTTTACCTTGCCCGGGTAGGAAGAATCCAGGCCGAGCACCCAGCCGGAGACGATCCGCTTCCCCAGCGGCACCAGCACCCGCGTCCCGGTGCGCAGCTCGGCCGCGCCGGCCCCGGCCTGATAGGTCAGGGGTTCGAAAACATTGCAGGACAGCGCGACGCTGATTTTCAAGGTCGTTGTCCGGAGATAACGGCCAGCGCTTTCTGCATGTCTTCCCAGACTTCCCGCTTGGCCTGCGATATTTCCTCCTTCTCTTTTTTGTGCAGGATAAAGGAGGGATGGTAGGTGGGAATCAACGGGATGTCGTTGAAGCGCAGCAGTTGGCCGCGGATGCGGCCCATGCTGTGGCTGGTCCCGAGCAGGTTGTTCAGGGCGACCTTGCCGAGGCAGACGATGATCTTCGGCTTCAACAGCTCGATCTGCCGGCGCAAGAAGGGCAGACACGCTTCGACCTCGTCGATCAGCGGCTCGCGGTTGTTCGGGGGCCGGCATTTCACCACGTTGCCGATGAACACGTCTTCGCGGCGGTAGCCCATTTTTTGGATGATCTTGTCCAGCAGTTGGCCGGCGTTGCCGATGAAGGGACGGCCGAACTGGTCCTCGGTTTGGCCGGGCCCTTCGCCGATGAACAGGATGTCGGGGCGGCTGGAGCCCTCGCCCGGGACATAGTGGGTCTTGCTTTCGTGGAGGCGGCATTGCCGGCATTGCAGGATGGAGCGGTTCAATTCGGCCAGGTCGGTACGCGGGTCGCTTACGGGCAGATGCAGGAATTCGGCGCCCATTTCCCCGTAGAATTTCAATATTTCCTTCAATTCACTCATGAAAGCTTCGCTTCACCTTCCACCATGGCCGGCCAGGTCAAGGATCTCATCCCAGATAAAGGCAGCGACGCGTGACTTTTTCATTTTATCAATCTTCTTGATGGCATCCCGGCGCAGCAGGTAAACCTGGTTCTCATCGCTGCCGAAACCCGGATTGCCCTCCGAGATCTCGTTCAAGACCAGCAGGTCGAGGTTCTTGGCCAGTAGTTTTTTTTGGGCATTGGCGAAAATATCTTCGGTTTCTGCGGCGAAACCGACCAGGAGCTGGTTCTTGCGCTTGCGCCGGCCCAGGTCCAGGAGAATATCGGGGGTTTTGACCAGTTCCAAGATGATTTTTTCGCCATTCTTCTTCAGCTTGTCGGGATAATATTTGCGGCTGCGGTAGTCGCTGACGGCCGCCGCCATGATGACCACGTCGGCCTGGCGGAAATGCCCGTCAATGGCGGCCCGCATTTCCTGGGCCGTCTCCACCAGGATCAGTTCCACTCCCGGGGGGAGGAAAAAAGTGGGGCCGGTAATGAAAACGATTGGTCCGATTCCCCTGGCTTTGGCCTCCATGGCCAGGTGGAAGCCGGTTTTTCCCGATGAACGGTTGGAAATGAAACGGACCGGGTCGATCGGCTCCAGGGTAGGGCCGGAAGCGATGATGATTTTATTGAACAGCGGCGACATCGAGGCAGCGGCGGTAAATGTCTTCGGGGGCGGGCAGTCTTCCTTTGCCCGTCTCGCTGTTGGCCAGCAACCCATCGACGGGCTCGATGATCTCGATGCCCCGGCTTTGCAGTCGGCTGATATTGTCTCTGACCGCGGGGTTTTCCAGCATGTGGGAGTTCATGGCTGGAGCCACGACCACCTTTTTGTAAAATGCGCAAAACAAGGTGGACAGGAGGTCGTCGGCGATGCCATTGGCCATCTTGCCGATGATGTTGGCGGTGGCCGGAGCCACCAGCAGCAGATCGTTCTCCTTGCTCAGGTTGATGTGCAGCAGGGGATCCTGGTTTTCAGTGAACATCTCGACGAATACTTTTCCAGGGGCGAAGGTGGCGAAGGTCAGAGGCGCGATGATCTGCGTCGCCGCACGGGTCATGACCACCGAGACCGCGTGGCCGTTTTTTTGAAACAAACGCATGAGTTCGACCGCTTTGTAAGCGCCGATCGAACCGCTGACGCCCAAGATGAGTTTCATTTTCGGCCTCGAAGCAATTTTTTTATTTGTTCCTCGTTGCGGGCCATTTGCCGGCCGAAAGCGACCTGCAGGCAGCGCAGCTCGGCGAATGCCTTTTTCAGATCCTGGTTGACGATCAGATAGTCGTACAATTTGTATCCGCGTATTTCGTTCAGGGCCTTTTGCAGCCTATGCTCGGTCTCCGGACTCCATTTCTTTTCGCGCTGGCGCAGGCGCCTCTTTAATTCGGCCAGGGAGGGCGGAACCACGAAAATGGCCATGGCTTGAGAAAAGCGCCGCTTGATGCTGCGCGCGCCCTGGACGTCGATGTCCAGGACCAGTGTCCGGTTCCGGTTCGATTTGCCGCGCAGCTCGCGCCAGCTTGTGCCGTAAAGCTGGCCGTGTACTTCGGCCCATTCGGCGAATTCACGCCGGAGCCTCATTTTCTGGAAAACGCGCCGGCTGACAAAATGGTAATCGCGGCCGTTGACTTCGTTCTCCCGCGCCGGCCGGGTAGTGTGGGAAACCGAAAAACGCAATTCGGGGCAGACGGCGAGCAGCTTGCGGATCAAGGTCGATTTCCCCGAACCCGATGGACCCGAGACGATGATCAGGTTGTGCATGGAGGGTGTTTTATTCGATATTCTGGACTTGCTGCCTGATTTTTTCGATTTCGCGGCGGATGATCAGGATGTGCTGGTGAATATCCAGGCAGCTGGTCTTGGCGGCAATGGTGTGCGTTTCACGCAGCATTTCCTGCGACAGGAAATCGGCTTCCCGGCCGACGGTGGCGTGCCCTTTGTCCTTCAGGAGATTTTTCAGCCTCTGGCTGTGCGTTTTCAGGCGGTTGATCTCCTCGGCGATGGAGCCTTTTTCGGCGCTGATGGCGGCTTCCTGGGCGATCCTTTTTTCATCGATCTGAAAACCCTTGACGAACCTGGCGATTTTTTTCTTGTAGTCGAGGAACATGTCCCTTTCAAAATCCTTTTCCCTGGCGCCGATGATGCGCAGGTGGCTTTCGATCACGGCCAGGCTGTCCATCAGGTCCCTGCCGATGAACATCCCCTCCTGGTTGCGGCTTTTCAGGAAATCCCCGAACACCTTGGCCAGCGATCGCCTGATGTCGGCTTGGTCCTTCCGGCTGAGGCGCTCCAGATCGGATTCGAGGTGAAAGACCATGGGCAGCTTGAGCAGCCCGTCCAGCGCCAGGCTCAATCCCGGGCCGAATTTCCTTTGCAATGGCATGACTTGGCCGATGATTTTTTCAAGCAGGGCGGCGTTCACTTGCACGTTCCAGTTTTTTTGGTTGATTAGGAACAAGTCGAAGACGATCTCGACCTTGCCGCGCTGCAGTTTCTCCTTCAGCATTTCCTTGATTACCTTTTCGCTGGCCGCGGAGATGCCGCTGCCCTTGAAATTGATCTCCAGGTAGCGGTTATTGTAGGACTTGAAGGAAATGAAAAGCGAAAAATTTCTGAAAGGGAACCGCCCCTGAGCGAATCCGGTCATGCTTTTCATGGGTCACATTATAATATTCATTTCCGGGAATTGCAAATTGTAGAGCGAGTAGTAAAGCCCCCTTTTTTTGAGCAGTTCGCGGTGGTCGCCGCTCTCCTTGATCTCGCCGTTTTCGATCACCAGGATGCGGTCGGCCTCGATGATGGTGCTCAAGCGGTGGGCGATGACGAAGGTGGTGCGGTTCTTCATCACCTCGGCCATGGCTTCCTGGATCAGCTTTTCCGATTCCGAATCCAGCGACGACGTGGCTTCGTCAAAAATGAGGATCTGCGGCTTTTTCAGGACCGCCCTGGCGATGGAGATGCGCTGCCTTTGGCCGTTGGAAAGGAAAATGCCGCGCTCGCCGACCACCGTCTCGTACTGTAGCGGCAGTTCGGCGATGAAGTCCGCGGCGCGGGCGACAACGGCGGCAGCGCGGATGTCGGCTTGATTGAACCTTTTGCGGCCGTAGGCGATGTTGCTCTGGATGGTGTCGTTGAAAAGAAAAACGTCCTGGGTGACCAGGCCCATCGCTTCGCGCAGCGATTTCAGGGTGATGGAGCGGATGTCCTTGCCGTCGATGAGCAGTTCCCCATGCTCCGGCTCGTAAAAGCGCAGCAGGAGGTTCATGATGGTGGTCTTGCCCGAGCCGCTGGCGCCGACCAGGGCCACGAGCTCGTTGGGCTTGGCCACGAAGGAGATGTCCTTCAGGACCGGGACATTGGGCTGGTAGGCGAACGAGACACTCTTGAATTCCACTTCGCCGCGGATGCTCTTGATTTCGATGGCCGAGGGCCTGTCCTGGATGGGATTTTCGGTATTGATGATCTGCTTGACCCGTTCGTAGCCGGCCTTGCCCTGCTGGTAGTCGTTGTGGGCCGTGGAAAGCCTTTTGATCGGGCTGTACATCAAAAAGAGCGCCGTCAAAAAGGAAGTGAACTGCCCGGGGGAAAGCGTGCCGCGGGAGATGCGGTGCATGCCGATGGTGAATAGGCCCGCCGCCACCAGGCCGCCGATGATGTCCATGACCGGCGCCGCCAGCGCGTAGGCCATCGCGATCTTGGCGTTGATGCGGAAGTGCTTGTGGTTGAGCTGGCGGAACTTGCCGATCTCGTACTCCTCCATGTTGTAGGCCTTGACGATCTTGTTGCCCATGGCCGACTCGCTCATGAAATTGGCCAGTTCGCCGATGGTTTCCTGGGACTGGATGCCGCGTTTTTTCACCTTGCGGCCGAAATAGATCAGGGGCACGGCGGCGACTGGGATCAGGACCAGCGAAATGGTTGCCATTTCCCAGTCCTGGTAAAAGATCACGATCAGCAGGCCTATCAGGGTCAGGCTCTCCCGGATGTACACCGAAAGGGTCTCGGCCACGGCCAATTTTATTTTTTCGATATCGTTGGAGACGCGGGAGACGAGGTCCCCGGTTTTGGATTTGCTCAGGAATTCGATCGATTGGTGGATCAGGTTGCGGTACAGCTTGTCGCGGACGTTGCGCACGACCTTCAATCCGAGCGTTTTCATCGAATAGAGCGAAAAAAATGAAAACACGGCCTGGCCGAGAAAGGCCAGGAAGAGGAGCTGGGGCAGGACCAGGACCAGCTTGCTCTCGCTGATGCCCAGGGTGCGCATGATCAAGGTGCGGATGAATTGGCTCCGGCCGGAAATCCGGCCGCCGCCCTGGATGAACAATTCATCGATGATCGGCTGGATGATCACGGCGAAGAAAGCCGTGAACAACGCCACCATGGCCATGAAAAACATGGCCAGGATGAATCTTTTCAGAAAAGGCTTGAAATGACCGTACAGCGAATTTTCTTCAGCCATGAACCGTGCTAGGCTTCAGTACGGCTGTTCCCGGCGGCTTCCGCCGGTTTGGCCAAGCCGGCCGCCTCCGCGCTCTTGTGCTTCCCGGAAAAAACGAAGAAAAAAAGCGGCGAAAGCAGATAGGCGAAGGTCAGGATGGGAATGGTGATGTCGGGGAAGATGACCAGGCAGGCGATGATCGAGGCCAGCAGGAACAGCGCCTTCAGGTTGTTTTTAAGGACGATTTTTTTGATGGTCCGGTACTTGATGTTGGAGATCATCAGCAGGGATACCAGGACGATGTACAGCGAAAAAAGGAGGATGCCCATGTCGGTCTGCGGTTGGGTTTTGCCGAAAATCAGCACGATGGAACAAACGGCCATGGAGGCGGTCGGAATGGGTACGCCGATGAAGATGTTGGCGGGGAAGGCATTCGCCTCCTTGAAGACGTTGAAACGGGCCAGGCGGATCAGGCCGGCGCTCAGGAACACGAAGCCGATGATGCTGCCGATCCGGGTGTATCCGGATTGGAAGCCCCACTCGAATGCCAGGATGGAGGTGACCAGGCCGAAGCTGATGGCGTCCACCAGGGAGTCGAGCTGCACGCCGAAATTGGACTCCGTCTTGGTCAGGCGGGCGATGGTGCCGTCGAAACCGTCCATGATCACGCTGGCGGTCAGGTAATAGACCGCGATCTTGAAATTCTTCTTGCTGCCGATGGCGTAGAGCAGGGCCTGGTAACCCAGGAAAAGGTTCAGCATGGTGAACACCGACGGCAGGAAAGAGATGCGGATCAGGGAGGAGAGCCTGACCTTTTTTATTCTTCTTTTTTTCATGTTCAGTTCAGCTTTTTCTTGAACTCGCAGATGTGCTTCTGCATGGCGTCCTTCAATTTCAGCTTCCTCTTTTTTATGTTCTTTTCCTCGATCCGCTCTTCTTCGCTCTTGAATTTTTTCTGCAACTGCAGCTGCAATTTAACATCCAGCTCCTGATGTTCCAGGAACAGCTTTTTGAAGGCGCTGTTCTTCTCGATCAGGATTTCTTTAATTTTCCGGTCCTCCATCGCAACCCCTAGAGCTTCGCTTCCTTGTGGCTGCGGCAATATTTCAGATAGGCCTGCAGGTTCTTGTCCTTGCCCATGATGGACATGGTGGTGACGATGGATTCGTAAAAATCCTCGTCCAGCACGTTGGTGACGATGTAATCGAGCCCCTTGGAGATGGCCAGGGAAACGAAATAGGAGGCGAGCATCTGGCGCTTGGGCAGTCCTTCGGACAGCTGCGAGATGTTGGCCATGGTCTTGACCTGGGGAAAATCCAGCTTGAACAATTCCAGCTTGTCCAGGAAGACTCTGCCGTTGTTAAAATCCTCCTCCAGGGGCTGCACCAGCGGATCGAGCAGGATATCCTGCCGTTTGATGCCCAGGTCGAGCAGGTAATCAATGTACTTCTGGGCGATCAGCAGCGATTTTTCCGGGGTGGAATGGTGGCTGTTGTGCTTGTCCTTGATCAAGGCGATGATCTTGGCGTTTTTCTCCTTGATCGTATCGATGATAAAATCGATTTTTTCAATGTCGTATTCAATGGCGCCGACGATCATCGGATTTTTGGAGATCAGCAGGGCTTCCTTCAGCGTCTCGATGTTTTCGCTGATGATCATCAGCTTGAAGCCCAGCTTTTCCAGCATGGGAATGATTTTGCGCAGGAAAGGAGTCTCGTTGTGCAGCAGCGACAGAGCGTTGACTTCGATGTATTCGGCTCCCGATTCGATCTGGGCAATGGCCTCTTTTTTTATGAAATCGAAGTCCATCTTGTTCATGCGGTCCAGGATTTTCTTGTTGGCCGAATTCAGTTTGTTTCCAACTATGGTAGTCATGGTTTACACGTTGAAGAAATCTTTTAATATGGCCATCACGTCCAGTCCTTCCTGTTCGCTCCCAGCCGCGGCCGCAGCCGGGACCGGCTGCGTGGCGCGAACCTCGATTTTCCCCTGGCGGCGCGCCAGCGCGGGGTCCACGAGGTCGGATCTTCCTCCGCACACGATGATGAGCTTGAGGTTCTCGGCATTTTTCAGCACCGCGGCCGACAGCGGCGTCGTTCCGCTCACGACCACGGCGTCGACGTTTTTCATCTCGATTTTGAAATTTTCCCGGCTGAGGTTCGTTTCTTCGCTGATCTCGAATTCGGGGATTTCATTCAGCTTGTCTATGGTCTTGGCGCTCAGGGCGTTGGTAATCAGGATTCTGATCATGGCCGGTTGGATTCAGACAAAGTCAAAACGGTGGCGGGGTGGGCATTTATTGAAGACACTATCTTTTGTTTGCTCAAAAAACACCTCCCTTTTATTTGCCAGGTAATAGGGTAGCAGATTATTGAGCGGCTGTCAACTTCCACTGAAAAAAACCACGCTCCAATGGGGATTTTGCGCTTTTTTTAAATCAAACCAGCAAAGAAATGGCTACTTGTTCTCCAGGGCGAACTTTCCCATGAAACGGACCAGGGCCTTGACCCCTTCCAAGTTCATGGCGTTGTAGATGGAGGCGCGGCAGCCGCCGACGCTGCGGTGGCCCTTCAGTCCGATGAAGCCCTCTTTTTTCGCGTCGTTGACGAATTTTTCCTCGAGCGCTTCGCTCGGCAGCCTGAAGGTGACGTTCATCCTGGAACGGTCCTTGATCGCCGCGGTGCCCTTGTAGTAGCCGTTGCTGTTGTCGATGGCGTCGTAGATGGTCTTGGCCTTCAGCTCGTTCGTCTTTTCGACCGCCGCCAGCCCGCCCTGGGCCTCGATCCAGTCCATAACCAGCTTGACGATGTAAATGGCGAAGCAGGGAGGGGTATTGTAGAGCGACTTCTCCTTGGCGTGGGTCTTGTAACTGAGCATGGTGGTCACGCCGTCGGCGCAGGCCTCGATCAGGTCGTTGCGCATGATGACCAGGGTGACGCCGGCCGGTCCGATGTTCTTTTGGGCCCCGGCGTAGATCAGGCCGACATCGCTGAAATCGATCTTGCGGCTGAAGATGTCCGACGACATGTCGATGACCTTGGGCACGCCGTTGGTATCGGGGAACTTCCTCCACTGGATGCCGCTGATGGTTTCGTTGGAGGTGAGGTGCACGTATTGAGCGTCGGGGGAAAAGCCGAACTTTTCCGGGATATAGTTGAAGCTCTTGTCCTCGGAAGAGGCGGCGATGTTCACCGTGCCGAACAGCTTGGCTTCCTTGATCGCTTTCTTGGCCCATTCGCCGCTGTGGACGTAATCGGCCTTTTTCCCTTTCAGCAGGTTCATGGGGATCATGCCGAACTGCAGGCTGGCGCCGCCCTGCAGGAACATGATCGTGTAATTTTCCGGTACGCCGAGCAGGGAGCGGATCTTGGCCTCGGCGCCGTTGATCACCGCCTCGAAGTCCTTGGAGCGGTGGCTGATCTCCATGATCGAGAGCCCGATGCCGTTGAGGTCCAGGAGCTCGGCCTGGGCCTTCTTCATCACTTCATGGGGCAGGATCGCCGGTCCGGCGTAGAAATTATACTTTTTAGCCATATTTTAAACCCTCCATATTTTTATTGAATAGATTAAATTTTACCCCGACCTGAAAAAAAAATCAATACAGGCCGAGGTTTTTCATGGATCTCAGCGCCGCGGCCGTTGAGGGGAAGTTTGGCTCATCCGGTCGCTTCGCTGTCCAAGCCGATGCCCGACGATGGATCTGAGCCCATAATGGACCAGGCCAGGGCGCCGCAATAGCCGCTCTTCTTGGACGCCTCGATAATCGCCTCCGGCTGCCGGGACGAATTCCGGGTCGGAAATTCACCCAGGAGCAGCGGGCGATCAAGGTTCCACTCCGGCACGGGCTTGTCCAGGGGGGCCACGGAGTTCCAACGGTCATACCAGTGCACCTGGTAGAAATCGAGGCCGGTATCCATGGCCAGCGGCAGACCGGCGGCGTTGCCCAATCCCACCGTGGCCAGCTGTCGGGTATGGCGGTGGACGAGGCGGGCCGTCTTTTTGATAAAGCGGCGCATGGTCAGGAAAGAGAGGGCCTTTCCGGAAACTTTTTCTTCATATCCATTAGTGGCCCATTCGGGCTCGTTGATGATATCCCAGGCCAGGATGACCTGCGAGGAGCCGTAGCGCATGAGGAGTGGTTTTAAAACCCTGCGGCGCAGGACCTGCTGTTTGTAGGTGCTACCAATGGCGCTGCCGTGGCCCCCGACCTGGACGCCATTGAGCTGTGTCGCCTTGCCGAACCAGAGAAAATCGATCAGCACGAAAATAATCCTCATCTGGCTGGCGGCGGCGATCTCCAGCGCGGCATCGATGTCGGCGAACAGGTGGGGATCGACTCCGCTGGGCATTCCGGCCTTGTTGAAACGGATGCCGGCCCGGCCGTCACATAGCAGGAACCAGCGGACGGTATGGATGCCCCGTTTATTTAATTCGGAAAAAATGCGCTGCAGCGTATCCCTGGTCTCTGGCTTTCCCACGCCGCCGTCCGGACTCCAGGCATTGGCGCCGAAATCGCCGCCGTAGCAGAGCCAGGGAAGGTTGGCTCCACTCATGAACGGCAGGGGGGTTTTTTCTCCCCTCAGAAAAAGCGGGCCGGGAACGGCGGCCGGCTTTGACAATGTTTTTTTCAGAAATAAACGGGCCCGCAACCAATTTGCGAAAACGGTTCTCAGCAACCAATTCATAAAGGTATTGTAAAAGAATTGGCCTGGGGGTGCAAACGGAGTGCTGGATATTGGAATATTGAGGAAACCCATACCGTTGAGGGGGCAATCGCGCATCTTGATTTTATTATGGAGTTTGCCTACAATGAGAATCGGTCCGGCGCCGCTGCCGCGACGGTACGCCTGGTCAAGGAGGTCGACATGAGTTCATCCACGCGCGAGAAACAGGACCTGATCGCCCAGTGGGCCTTCGATGCCCGTCCCATCCTCGGCCGCTTCCACATCTGGCTGGAGGACGTCGAGGTCGCTTGGATGCGCGGCGAGCCGGCCAAGGAGTTCACCAGCGACATCTCGTTCATAGAAGGCGGCATGGAGCGGCTCTTCGCCGTCACAGGCGCCGTAACGGCGCTCGGTACGCGACTCTTTGGACGCTACGGCGCCGGCAAGGGGCTCGACAAGTCGGGGCTCAACCAGGCGAAGAAGGAAGCCGACGCCATCTCGGCCTACGTCATGAGCGAGAGCCTGTGGTACCTCTCGCGCCAGCTTCCCGAAAACCACGCCATCATGGTCTGCGTCGGCGAGGGGCTGATGCCCAAGGCCGGGGAGACGCCGGAAATGGGTTCCAATCCCCAGCTCGGTTTCGGCCGGGTCTACGCCCGGCCGGCGGTGGCCCGCTGGCTCGACCGCAAGGTGGTTCGGCTGCTCAACCGCAAGGACTACGGCTGGGAGGAGTTCTACCGCGACATCAAGGCGGCCGGCATCACCATTTGGGGGGCGGCCATCGACACCCTGGAAAATACGTCGCGTTTTTCCAAGGGGGCCGAAAGCGGGCCGATGACCGTGCTGCACCTGTTCAACCAGCCGCTGGCCATCACCCGCCCCTACGAGGGGTACATGGGCAACCTGTTCCTGCCGGTCGCGGTGGCCGAGCGGGCGGCGCAGGAATCGATCCTCATCTCCTTCCGCACGCCGCGCCAGCAGGTGATGCGGGCCATCCGCATGACCTATCCCGACATCGCGCCGGAGCGCGTGCATGTCTGGACCCTGGGCGGCAAGAGCCGCGAGGGGCGCATCGGCGAGCTGTGGCGGGAGTGGGCCGCCACCGGGGCGCACATCGTCGAGGACGGCTTCCAGCTGCCGACCGGAATGGCCGCTTTCAACGAGTCGGGCACTTATGCCCCGACCTACCATATCGGCCCCTATGAGCAGGGCGGGGCGCGCCACCTTTTCTTGTGCGACGGTTACGCCGCTTCGGCCGAGGCCATCCAGGCCGCCAGCCTGGCGCCGATGCTGGGCTTGAACGCCTACATCTGCCCCTTCACCTCGACCTTCGAGGTTCCCTACCACCGGGAGCGCCTGGTGATGGGGCTTGACCCCGACGCGGAGGGCTTCTCCGCCCGGCTGGGTCAAGTGCTCGGCCGGGAGGTAGACGCGGCTGTCGCCAACCGCTTACGGATGATGATCGAGGATGCCCGCCAGGCCGGCATACCGGTGCATAAGAGCTCGGTCGAGGCCGGCGATTTCTTCCCCGAGAAGAAGTGGGACGTGCTGGCCGTCTCGG
>JAPKZM010000005.1 GCA_026393775.1 Candidatus Aminicenantota bacterium | reverse complement strand
TGTGATCTGGATGAAAAAAGGCGACGATGGCTTCAAAGCCTCTTTAAAAATCGCCAGCGAAACCATCGCCACTTTCTATCAAAATCGAAAGATCGATCTCAGTTCACTGGTGCTACTGATCGCTGACAGTGAAATCCCAGCCCTGTCCCTGGCCGGCAAGCTGCGCGAATTTCTGGGAAAAAAGTTTCTGGACAAGAATAATCTGGAATTTATTTGGGTAACCGATTTCCCCCTTTTCTTCTACAACGAGGATGAAAAACGCCTCGATTCCAACCACCACCCCTTCACCGCGCCAAGCCCCGAAGACATACCCCTGCTGGACAACCAGCCGCTGGCGGTCAAGGCCATTGCCTATGACCTGGTGCTCAACGGCGTGGAGATCGGCGGCGGCAGCAAAAGGATCCACGATATTGACCTGCAGAAAAAAGTCTTCCAGATGCTTAAACTGACCGACAAGGAGATCGAGGACAAGTTTGGTTTCTTTCTCAACGCTCTGAAATTCGGAGCGCCGCCCCATCTGGGCATCGCCTTGGGCTTTGACCGGTTGCTAATGCTTTTAACCGGCGAGGATTCGATCCGTGAAATCATTGCGTTTCCCAAGACCACCTCTTCGCTCTGTTTGCTGACCGGTTCTCCTTCCGTTGTTTCCCAGCGTCAACTGGATGAGCTGGGCATCGCCATAAAAAAATAACCGGAGGTCATATGAATTCGCCTGAGAGCAAACCCGCACGTTTCCCCGCCACTTTCTGGACAGCCAATACCATCGAGCTGTTCGAACGGGGCGCTTACTACGCCATGGCTTCGTTCGTGGTCATTTACCTGAAGGAGGTCCTGGGCATGAGCCCGACCTTTGCCACCTTCATCAACGGCTCGCTCCTGTGGGGACTGATCTATTTTCTGCCCGTCGTCAGCGGCACCCTGGCCGACAAATACGGCTTCAAGCGCTCCCTAGTCGTCGCCTTCGCCATGCTTTCACTGGGTTACCTGATCATGGGCAACGTGCAAAATTTCTGGCCGGCCGGCGGCAATTACACCATCCCGGTCCTGCTGGGGGTCGTCCTGATCGGCCTGGGCGGCTCCATCGTCAAGCCCTGCATTGCCGGCACGGTGCAAAAGACATCGGGGCTGCGCGCTACCCTCGGCTTCGGTATTTTTTACATGATCATCAATATCGGCTCGATCAGCGGCCGCGGCGTCGCTTTTTTTGTCCGTACCAGAAGCGGACTGGGCATCCCGGCCATCTTCTTTCCGGTAGCCTTCACCTTCGCCATCGTCGGCTTGCTGATCGTGTTCTTCATCTACCGCGAACCCGAATACGTCCCCGACGGCAAGAAAGACGGCCAGGTCGCGGCCAAAAAGACCCTGGGCCAAGCTCTGCTGGGCATCATTACCGTTTTGAAGAACTGGAAATTCGTTTTCTTCCTGGTGGTCATCGGCATGTTCTGGATCCTGTACGTCCAGTTGTACAACCTCATGCCCCTGTTCCTGCGCTGGGTCGACCCCGAGGCGCCGCTGGAGCTCTATACCCTAGTCAACCCGATCATGATCGTAACCCTGCAGCTTGTCATAACCCGGCTGGCCAAGAGATGGACGCCGGTGCGTTCGATCATTTTCGGCGTCCTGGTCACCACCATCGGCATGCTCGTCAACGTACTGGCCCCAGTGCTCTTTGCCGACATCTCGCTGAAAGTTTCCCTGCTGCGTTTTGGCAGCTTCCAGGTTCTACTGCCCATCGCCGGCATTTTCCTTGTGATATCGATCGCCTCCATGGCCCTGGGCGAAATGTTCGCCTCGCCGCGCATCTACGAATACATCGGCGCCATCGCCCCCAAGGGGCAGGAGGGGCTGTACCTGGGCTACGCCAACCTGCCCGTGGCCCTGGGCTCGATCGTTGGTGCACCTTTGGGCGGCCGTTTGTTCGAGACCTTCATCTCCAACCCGGTGGCCAAGGGCCAGCCGGCCAATCCCACGGCCATTTGGCTGATCGTGGCCGGT
>JAPKZM010000266.1 GCA_026393775.1 Candidatus Aminicenantota bacterium | reverse complement strand
AATCGATATTGAGAAAATGGTCTGATTCAAAATAATGATTACGCAGCTTTAAAATACGAAGGCTCTTATATATGGCCTTGTCCAGTTCCAGCTTTTTGACCATCATCTGTACTGCCCCGATACCGCCGCAGGTAATCCCACGCGTGTGGTCGGCTATTTCATAATGAATGTTGCCCGGATTGAGCATCGGCCTGGGAACCTCCGGCAGAAATCGCTTGTCCAGCCTGTTTTTAATTTTTCGTTTGCTTTGTGCCAACTTTTTTGCTACTTTCTTCTTCACTCGAAACGACTCATTTCGTCTTATTTTTGAATTTGTTACTTAAACCAATGAGTTCATTATACTGCACTGAAAGGGTTGTTTCGAGTATTTTTAGAGTATTAAAAACAATTTTTCGTATCAAACTACGCTTGTTTGTTACTGGTTTTGGCTTGGGTTCGACTGCAATTACTGGACTTGATCAATAACTCGTTGGGGCCTTTCCGCAACTTCGCCGGGATTGCAACCACATTGAAGTCTTCGTCGTGGCGGATCGACGTGAGCTTCTCGCCATTGAGCCACACGGAAAGCCAGTCGTCGAAGCCAAAGCGAAACTGAACGGGACGGTCCTGGTCGGAATCGATGGTGGTACGTGCATATGCGGAATGGCCGCCAAGAGCTTCCGGTGACTCGCCTCCGCGATAGTATGGCCAGAAGTTGATCCATGTATGCTCGGCCTGAGCGGCATGGACGGCCATGCCCTGCAACGGACCTTGCCATGGCCCAGGATGGTTCTCCGGGAATTCGCTTCGCTGGAATGTCTCGTAGTTCGGGCACCGGAAGGGCCCCGTGACCTGCCATTGCGCAGGAGAACGGACCGCGGGCGCCTGGCTGCCTAGAACACGGTAGTAGTAGACGACGGTCTCCGTGTCATCGGCGCGGGCGCCGCAGCGAAGAACCAGCGAGGAACGGAAAGGAACCGGATCAGGCCCGAAGAAGCGGTAGATCACGCCATCCTGCTCCATCCGACCGCTTTCGACGGCCCCGGGGAACCTCTGATAGGGGCAGCCGATCCACGGTGTCATCGCGGCCTGGTATCCCCAGAAGAAGCTGAAATCATCTTCCTCGTTATTGCCGCGGATGACGTGGGGATCGGTTTCGCCGTCGATCAACCATGTCTGCCCGCTCGTATGATAGATCAGGTCGCTGAAATCCCGTTGCCGAATGCCCTTGAAAATGCCGGCCACGAAGCCCCGGCCGCTGATATCCGCCATGAGATACAAACTGCGGTGCCGTGCCGGCGTTTCGGCCCGGTATACTGCATGGAGACGATACGGCGTCATCTCGGCTCCCTCCGGATACTGCTGCCAGTCCACCATCAGCCCCCCTTTAAACGCAGTGCTCGCCTCCAAAGTAATACGGCACGACTTGTTGAAAGGGATGGGCAAGTAGCAGTTGTAGCCAGCGCCTTGAACAGATCCAGTGGTCTGGGGCAGATGCACGAAGGCGGCGGAGTCGACGCGGTACGGCTTTTGATCGAGCAACACGCCAAAGAAATGCTGTAGTTCCATATTGATCTGAGGCTCTTTGGCATCGTCAGCGTAGATTCTTAGGATTCCATTTGCCTCCGCCGGGAAAGGGGTAAGCCAAATGTGCTTCACGCAGCCGGGACCATTGGCGCGAAAGAGTTCCATGGATTCACCCTTCGCCAACGACAAGCTCTCGTTCGCGCGTCGTGCGCGAAACTCGATGGGCAATCGAATCAGCGGGAAAATTTGGTCCTGAAGGGTCGTTGGTTCGGCGGCCACGGCGGAGCACGCCACGCCCGCCAGCACCACAACAATCATCAAACAAGTCTTTCTCATCATGCTTTCCTTTCAATTCTGCGTTACTTTGCTGCTGAGAACCGCAGACAACGGGTCTCATGCGCTCATTATTTCACGTCAACCGGCGTGATGTCCAGCGTCTTTCCGTCCACCGTAAGTTCAATCACGGT
>JAPKZM010000225.1 GCA_026393775.1 Candidatus Aminicenantota bacterium | reverse complement strand
AAACTATTTCTTAAATTATGATGAAAAAACCAATAGACACTATATAGGGACAAAAAAAGAAGGATTCAATGGATTATTTATTTGTGAAGGGGAATGGAAAGATTTTATCAATCGAGATGAATACAAGAGGAAAAAAGCAGCAGATAAGGTGTCCTATTTTTGGGATGAGCTGATTCAAAGGGCATGTAAAGCTGCTTTGGGAGGAAACCTTGTGGCGAACGTAAACATTTTTCAAGGTCCAAGTGCAATACATGAGATGGCAAAGGAGCCTCGTTTTGTACGCCGCGAATTATCGAAAAAAATGATTGAATCTATTAAAAATTTTCCTGAATCTGATTGTGGATTTGTTCGTAGTTTAAATTTTATGCCTTCTTATTATAAAGGGAAAAGTTATGTTTTTCTTCAACTAAAAGTTGATGGAATTAAGGATTATGAAAATGTATATCGTCCAAAACGTCAAGCAATCCTTAAGATTGCTTGTGGAATCATAAAAAACAAGTTTGATGATTTGCAAACTGTAATAGGAATAGCTATGGATGCTCCCAAATATGCGATAGGCAATTCTGAAGATTTTATTTTAATAGATTGTTCGACGTGGACTGATGATAGGCGAAAAAATTATGAAAATGCTAATAAAAAACTTAAGTTATTTGAATCGACCAACCTAAAAACAGAAATAAAAAATTCAACGGAATTTCCAAGTGATAGATAACGTAAAATATTTTTCGCACATTTGAGGAGAGGTAGTCCTCCAAGCTTTTGGAAGTTGTTATACTTCCGGTTTGGCTAAAAACCTAAAACAAGGAGGACCACCCATGAAGAAGGATAGCAAGGACGCGGTAAAAATGGAAGAGGGCAAGCCCCAGATCATTCAGATCAACGAGGGCGAGGAAACCTCTGGGTCGCGTCTCAAAAATGAACTTTGAGTTTTTGGGAGAAAATCTAAGATATTTATCTCGGTGCTTGCTTCCTTGACTTTGTTAGCCTTAATCATTTAGGATTATGGTTAACAAAGGTGGAGAAAGATGAAAAGAAAAAAGCAGGCAAACCTTGTGTGTCAATATCTTGAAAATATTTCCAGAACCGCTTTAGAAAGATATCAGGAAATCATCAAGAAATATGTCCGCGGCCGTTATGGAATTTATTCATTATATAGAAAGAATAAGTTGTACTATGTCGGATTAGCTTCCAACCTGCGCTCTCGACTTCGCCATCATTTGCGTGACCGACATGCCGAAACATGGGATAGCTTTAGTGTGTACCTGACAATTGGCGATCAGCATCTAAAGGAATTGGAATCATTGATTTTGCGCATCACAAAACCGAAGGGAAACCTGCAGAAAGGGAAATTTAATAATGCGGATGATCTTCACCGACTTTTTAAAAACGATATTTCCAAAGCACATAGCATTGAAATGGAAAAAATGTTTTGTTCTGGTATGTCTAAAAAACGAAAAATAATTGCTGAAAATTTGATAACCAAGGAACCAAAAGGACGTAAACGCACCCTTGCTCCATTTATTAATAGTAGATTTCATATTCGTATGCGTTTCAGAGATAAACTATATATTGCCCATGTCCGGCGAGATGGATCAATTATTTTTGCAGCAGAAAGCGCAGAAGCGGAGCGTTTAAAAAGTAAAATATTTAATTCCCCCTCACTGGCTGCAATGGCCATTACTGACAGAGCTATGAATGGGTGGACCTGCTGGACTTATGAACGTGCACCAGGAGATTGGGTGAAACTGGACGAGCTGAGAAAATGAACAGAGAACCTGCGGCTCATGAAGTTCCAAATTAATAATGAATACAAAGGAGCGAATCAATGGGAACAGAGATTAAGTCATGGCAAATTATCAATGGTGAGTTAAGTTTTATTAAAACCACTTTAAAAATTGAAGGACGTACAGAACCCTATGATCTTGAACCATGGCTTGCTTCAAACCCAGAAATTATTAGTAAAGAAATTGTAATTATTGGACGACAGATCGCGACCAAAACTGGCATTATAGATCTTCTTGGACTGGATAGCGCAGGGAATACTATAATAATAGAGATAAAAAGGGATGAACTACCTAGGGAAGCACTCGCACAGGCCATTGATTATGCTTCCGTAGTTGCAAGCTGGACTGTCGAACACCTGGGGGAAATTTGCTCAAAACATACAAAAAAATCACTAGAAGATGTTTTCAAAAACTCATTTCCTGATGCCGACCTTGAAGCCATTAACCTAAATAGTACCCAGCGCATATTCCTTGTGGGCTTTTCGATTGAATCATCACTTGAGAGAATGATTGAATGGCTCTCTGATACCTATTCAGTGAATATCAATGCAATAGTTCTTAGCTATATTAAAACAAAAAGTGGAGATGAATTGTTAACAAAAACCTCAATTATTTCTGAAGAGCTAGAGCAAGAGAGAGTCAGAAAACAAAAGAAATTTGAGATTCTTATGTCAGATGAACCCGGGGATTATGACATCTCACAACTCAAGCAATTGTTAATTGATTACTTATCAAGGGATGAAGTCACAAATAGGCGGATACGTGATATTCTTTTGCCAGCACTGCTTAAAAAGAAAACGCTGACACGTGAACAATTAAAAAAAGAATTTATCGAATTTGATAAAAGTTGTGATGAATCAAAAGTAGGCTACTATTTGACTCCAATTTCATCTCAACTTGGTATGGAAAAGAATGACTTCCTTCGCCAAGTAGTTTTTTATGATTATCCTAGACATAAATGGGAAAAGGATAATTTTACTATCAGGGAACAATACCGAGAATTAGTTAAAGAAGTGCTTGAATTACTAATAAAATAATCAAGGCTCCGGGTGCGCGTCTAAAAAATGAAATTTGGGGAAATGGGGATGGTAATTTGCCTAATGTGGCGAATAATGTAAAGGTGACCGGCCGGTCGCCCGATAAGATAATCCTCAAGCCAGATTTTTCAGATATTCGATCAACAAGGGCACTCCGAAGCCGGTGACTCCTTTGGTGTTCAGCCAGAAACCGGATTTGCTCAGGAAAATAGTGGAGGCTAGATCAATGCCCTCCTGAAAGAATTCCAACAACAGGAAGCCAGGTTTAAGTGGAAAAAAGAATTAGAAAATGGAAATTAATTTTGATTTTATTCTTTGTCTTTTTATATGCTTGCCAGAATCAATGATTCAGTATTGGTTTTAGAATTTCGAACAACTGCAGGAAACGGTCGGCTGAAGGCACCACGATTCCTTTTTCATAACGGGATATATGCTGCTGCTTGATGCCCAGCTTTTCGGCCACTTGGGCTTGGGTCAGGCCAGCGCGTTCGCGGGCCATGCGGATGGAAACGGCAACCTGGAGTTTCTTATCAATATCTATTTTCTCAACGATATCTCCACGTAAAATCTTTTTGCCGGCCGGCTTGAAATAATCAGGAAAATCCCGCTCCAGAACGACTTCGATTACTCCTTCCAAAGCTTCTTTGATCATGGCTCGGACTTCTTCCAGAGTGCGGCCCTCACTGGCCACTCCAGCCACTTCAGGACAGAAAGCGAAGTAACTGCCATCCTTGGTTTTACGAAAAACCGCGGTCGGTTCAAACGATTCGATAACCATATTTCCTCCTTAGAGCCTTATAACAAATTCTAAAATTTGTTAGCTCTTTAGAACAAATTTTGAATTTGTTATCTAAGGCTCTTATCCAGCTCTGCTGGGTCATGGCAATGAGACTCCGGTTTTCTTGGATATCTCTTTTAGAAGGCCGATGCCCATATCCCAGTTGTGGCAGGGAACCGGAACGACCAGGCCGTTCTTTTCCATCATGAAATGCGAGCCTTTTACCCGCGCTACTTTCCAGCCGTGCTGTTTCAATGCTTTCACTACATCCTTGCCCTTCACAAATCAGTAATACATCATAAATGGTGTTTTGTCAACTAGATAAGTCGAATTTCTTTGGAATTTCTATTTGCAGCCTTCGCAGATAATGTAATCGTTCTGCGGTTATTGGGTCAAGTTTTTTAGATATTCGACCAGTAGGCGCACGCCGAAGCCGGTCGCCCCTTCGGCGGCCAGCCAGAAACCGGGCCTGCTCAAAAAGGCGGTGCCGGCGATATCGATGTGGGCGAAGGGGACGGAGCCGGTGAATTCGTTCAGGAACAGGCCGGCCTTGATGGATGAAGCGCCATGGTAGTCGGCGTTTTTCAGGTCGGCGACCTTGGCCGTGATGTCCTTGCGGTATTCGCTGAACAGGGGCAGCTCCCATAGCAATTCTCCGCACGCATCGCCGGCCTGGAGAAGCTCGGCCCGCAATTTCCTGTCGCGGCACATCAACCCGGCGATGCCATCGCCGAGGGCCGTGACGATGGCTCCGGTCAAGGTGGAGAGTTCGATGATGGCATCCGGTTTTTCCCTGCTGGCCATGATCAGGGCGTCGGCCAGGATCAGCCTGCCCTCGGCGTCGGTGTTGACGATCTCCACCGTTTTCTTGTTGGCGTAGGTGATGATGTCGCCGGGCTTGTAGGCTGCGGCGCCGGGCATGTTTTCGGCCACGGGCGCCAGGGCGGTCAGCTTTACCGGCAGGTTCAGCACCGCTGCGCTCTTCATCACGGCCAGGGCCGCTGCCGCCCCGGCCATATCGCTTTTCATCTCTTCCATGCTGGCTCCGGGCTTGATGTTCAGTCCGCCCGAATCGAAGGTGATCCCCTTGCCCACCAGGATCACGGTGCGCGAGAATTTTTCCGGGATCCAATCCAGCCGGATCAGGGCCGTGGAACTGCAGGCGGCCGCGCCGACCGCCAGGAGCCCGTTCAGCCCATGCTCGGCCAGCTCCGCTTTCCTGAATACC
>JAPKZM010000221.1 GCA_026393775.1 Candidatus Aminicenantota bacterium | reverse complement strand
GAGAAGCTCTATCTGGAAGTTTTGGCCGAGATTCAGCGTTTCTCGGCGCCATTGAACCTCGACGCCGACCTGATCGCCGTCCTGGATGTCCTCTCCGCCTGGGGCGAGCTTGCCCAGCGCCGGGGGTATGTGCGCCCGGAGATCAACAACGGCACGGCCATCCGCATCCAGGACGGCCGCCACCCGGTCATCGAAACCGCCACCGGCCGCGGCTTCATCCCCAACGACCTGGAGATGGCTGCCGAGAGCGATCAGATCCTGATTATCACCGGGCCGAACATGGGAGGCAAATCGACCTATTTACGCCAGAACACGCTGATCGTCATCCTGGCCCAGGCCGGCTGTTTCGTCCCCGCCGGCAAAGCCCAGATCGGGATCTGCGACCGCATCTTTACCCGCATCGGGGCCTCCGATTCGCTGCTCGAGGGCAAATCCACCTTCCTGATCGAGATGATCGAGGCGGCGATCATTCTGAACAACGCCACCGCCCGCTCGCTGATCCTGCTCGACGAGATCGGCCGCGGCACGTCGACCTATGACGGCCTGTCGATCGCCTGGGCCGTGGTCGAGTTCCTGCACGCCCTGAAGGAGAAGCCGCGCACCCTTTTCGCCACCCATTACCACGAACTGACCGAGCTGGCCGCGATCCTGGTCCGGGTCAAGAACTATCACATCGCCGTCAAGGAGTGGCAGGACAACATCATTTTTTTGCACAAGATCATGCCCGGGCCGACCGACCAGAGCTTCGGCATCCATGTCGCCAAGATCGCCGGCATCCCCAGGGCGGTGATCGAACGGGCCAAGGAGATCCTGCTCAATCTGGAGAAAAAGGAGTTGAACCGCCTGGTCAAGGAACGTATCACCGGCCGGATCGAGAAGTTGCCGGCCGTCGAGGCCAGCCTTTTTCCCGAGGACATGGAATTGAAGGTCTGGGACGAGATCCGCGACAAATTGAAAGAAATAGACATCTCCACCCTGACCCCGCTAGAGGCGCTGAACATCCTGCAGTTCCTGAAAAGCAAGAGCGACAAGTTCCAGTAGTATTGACATTGCAGTTAATAATCTCCACAATGCAAGCATAGCATCACTGGATGCCTCGGAAGACCTCGGCATAGTGATGCTATTTTCCTATCAATCTTAGCGGTGAACGGTCCGTTGTTCGCGGCGAGGGAATGCCGCGAAGATCGTTCATCAAGGAGGAGCCATTATGAAGAAATTTATCATCCTTTCCATCCTCGTTAGCGCCGTTCTCGGCTTCCTTTGGCCAGGATCTCTCCGGGCGACGTCGGCGCCCAAGGTGACAACGCTGGCTGCCGCGGACATTCAGGCAACCAGCGCCACGCTGAAGGGAACGGTCGATCCCGGCGGCCTGCGCACGGATTTGTATTTCATCTCCTGCGACCCGACCAGCTCCGCCTCGTTCTTCACCCAGACGCCCACTAAATGGACGGACGGAACGACGGCCAAGTCCGCCACCCAGGCCATGACCGGGCTGAAACCGAACACAGCTTACCGCTATGCCGTGACAGCCATGAACAGTATGGGAAAAGTGACCGGGACCTGCGTCGCGTTCACCACGAAATCCTCCACGACGACGCTCCCGCCCGCGGGATCGGCGCCGGCGGTCACGACACTCGCGGCCACCGAGGTGACCTCGGCAACCGCTACTCTTAACGCCACCGTAAATCCCAACGGCGTCGCGACCAAGGTCAATTTCAAATCCTGCGCGGCGTCGTCCAATCCGGCGTATTTTGCCCCGACCTCGATGAAGGATGTCGCCGCCGCGACGACCCCGCAGACCGTGGGCTATCGACTCAGCGGGTTGAAGCCCGGGCTGACCTACCGGTACGCTGTCCAGGCCTCCAGTGCCGGGGGCAACAAGGTCGGCGATTGCATCTTTTTTACCACGCCCGGCCAGGCGGCAGCACCGGCGGCTGCGGGCAAACCCGACGTAACCACGATGCCCGCCAGCAACGTCGGGACGTCGAGCGCCACGATCAACGGCCGGGTGAATCCCAAGGGCTTGGCCACGACCTACTCCTTTGCTTCCGGCACGGATGATCATGACCTCTACTATTTCCCCGCGACGGCTACAAAGGAAGCCGGATCGGGCAACTCCTCCCTGAACGTTACGGCCAATATCTCGGGATTGACTCCCAACATGCCTTATAAATTCAGGATCCGGGCCAAAAATAGCGCCGGGGAGGTCCTCGGAGCGTTAGTCTCTTTTACCACGGGCACGGCGTCGGGACCGCCGTCGGTGGAGACGAATCCTGCCGTGGCAATTCTCGGAACGAGCGCGACGCTCGAGGGGACATTGAACCCCAATGGAACTAAAACGGACTGGTTTTTTATCTCCTGCGATGACATCTATGCGCCCAGCTATTTCGTGCCGACGCCGACCCGGCCAGAGTCCGCGGGTACTACCCCTCGCCGTGTTTTTGCCGAAATCGAGAATTTGAAACCAAAGACAACCTATCGCTACGCCCTCAAGGCGACCAACAGCCAGGGAAGCAAAACCGGCAAATGCGTGACATTCACTACGCTGGCCGCCCAAGCCGCTCGCCCCGCGGTAATGGGCTCCCCGGCAAAAAATATCTCTGCAACATCGGCCGTCGTCGAAGGATACGTGAATCCCAATGGCGTCGCCACGACGGTCTGGTTCAACGCCTGCGCCGCCGGTCCAAGCGAGGCCGCTTATTTTCCTCCCACGCCGGAACAAGTGATCGGGAACGGGATCGAGCAGAAAAAAGTCAGCGCCTCCCTGACGGGGCTGTTTCCGGGCCAAACCTACAAAGTTCAAGCTTGGGCGAGAAACAGCATCGGCAGCGCTTATGGAGAATGCTTTTCTTTCACTACGACCGGACAGCAGGGGATCGTCGTCCAGACCCAACCGGCCCAAAGCGTCACCCCGACCAGCGCGTTGCTCGTCGCCAAAGCGAATCCCAATAAACAAAACGATATCAGGATCAAATTCGTCCAATCAGGAACTGGTTCCGGCCACTTCGATCCCACGTCGGCCCAAAGCCTGTACCCCTATCAAGGGCTGCAATCGGTCACCAAGATCGTCACCGGGTTGAACCCGGGCACGAGATACGGGTATTGTGCCGTAGGTTGGGGCCCTGACGGGAAAGAGGTGCGCGGGGCGACGGTCTGGTTCACAACGCTTTCCTCGGGCGTTACCGGGCCTCCCACCGCGATCACGGAAGCGGCCCAGAACATCGCCTGGAACGGCGCCGAATTGAGAGCCATCATCTCCCCGAACGGCCTGCCGACCACATATTATTTCGAGGCGTACAAGCCTTATCCGAACAGCACCCCTGCCTTCCCTTCGACGCAACCCACGGATTGCGGTAGCTCGGGAAGCAACCTCACCCGTTATGGAGGGATCCTGGGACTGGCCCCCAACACAACTTATCAATACCGGGTCGTGGCGAAAAACAGCAAAGGGACGGTCAGAGGAGAATACGTGACCTTTAAAACCACTTCTAACTCTCCGGCTGCCCCGTCGGAAACGCGACGAAAGCGGAAGGGAAAATCCCGGAACGCCGGGATTGGGTGATTATCTGATTGATCACGGAAAGGAGCCAATTCTAGGGGTCTCCAGAATCCAGAAATCAAGTTGATAAAACTGTTGAATATGATAAATTGAAATCATTGAATTTTCCTGGTGAAGTATGACGCGCAATATGAAGCTGATGATTTCCTTGGGCATTGTTTTCGCCTTGGCCTGTTTGCTGGTCCTGTTCTATGCCGACTCCCGCCAAAGCCTGGTCGTTGAAACGTCCTGTCAAAAGACCGGCGCTGATTATATCCTCTATTTCAAGCATTCCCAGCGCCCGAACCGAAAGTTGAATGTCTTGAATCTGCGCCCGGGGCAAATCACCATCCGGATCCATCCAAAGATAAAAAGCTTGGAAATCGTGACCTACGATGATACGGTCGTGAAAGCTGAAAAAGTGAATGACAATCTTTTTAGAAAATACTTGAAAAAAAATCTGATCGTCAGTTCCATTCACCTGTTTCCTAAATCGAATTCCATCAACAGGATCGATGTCTCCATTCAGCGCAAGCCCGTTTATTCTGTTGCTCTTATCCTGTTGCAGTTTGTATTTCTTTTTTTGCTTTTTTGCATCGGCTGGCTGACGCTTTATTTTCTATATGCATTGGTCATTCAGCGGGAAGGCATGCAAAACCTTTCCCCCAAGATGCTGCTATTTCCGCTTCTCACGCTTTTTCTGAGTTTGTTTGTCTATTTTGCTTTGCACCTTGGCGAATTCTTGAATCATTATAATGGCTATCGCCCATTCCAATTTCTCAGCAGGATAGTTTTATTCAATGCCGGGTTGGCCATAGCGCTGCTTTTTTTATTTTCTGTGTTTTCATTAAGGCGCCAGGGAGAAAAACTGCCGATTTACTTGCCGGTTATTATTGCTCTGCCGGGATTTTTTATCAAAATCCCCTTTAGCATAACGGCCAGCGCAGACAGTTTTTTATCTTACCAGGTTGGTCACCCCGATTGGGGCGGAAACTTCATTGGTTTACACCGGCAAACTCATGGGCATCCTTTTCATATTTTCCTTGTTTTTTTTCATTAATTCTTTTACCGCCTTTTCTTACAAAAAAAAACTGTTGTTTTTTGTCCTTTTTTTAACCTTCGCTTTCAATATTTTGCTTTTTGGCTTTCCCGAATTCCGCTATTATTCGCTGCCCTTTCTCATGTTTTCCTTTTTGGCGGCAAAAAAATACGTGGATGATCGCGAAGGCGGTCTCAAATACTTGATCGTTTCGGCTTTCCTAGCCGTTTTGGCGGGATTATTTCACGGCACGGCATATTTTTCCTTTCCGGCAGTCCTTTTATTGCCGCTTTTTAAACGCCCAGATGGTGAAAATAAAAAAAGCGTCTTCTATTTAAAACAGTATTCGGCCATCTTCCTCAGCGTGGGAATCGTTTTCATTATCTTTTTTTCACTGATCAAACTATTCGGCTATGACCTTAGGTTCAATACGGCGGTTGGTGGATTTGACGGGCGCCAATTCATTTCGTTTCTTCCGCGTAATATCCATTTTCCCGATGCCGTCAATTTTTTGGAGATCGGCTACTTCAGCTCCAGGGGATGGATACTGTTCATTAGCGGATCGTTCACTTTTCTTTTGTTCATCAGCAACTGGAGAAAAAGAGTTTCATTGGCGACATCCGATTTCATACTTTTCCTTTTTGGCTTATCGCAATTTGTCATTGTCCTTTTCTGGGGATTTGACAATGGCATCAACGAGTTTGATCTCTATCTGGTACCGCCAACCCTGCTCTATCTGTTCCTGATTCGCTATTTATTGGCAACGATCACATCCGAAAAGAGTGCTTGGAAAACTATTTGTATTTTTTCCCTTTTCTCGCCGCTTTATCCGCTCTTGCTAAAAGTAATCGAACATTAAGTTGAAGCGTTTTCTTGAAGAATTTACGGATTTGTGATAAGCATACAAGTAGAAGAAAAAGGAGGGAGGGATGAACACTCATTTTTGGAAATCGAAAATTTTAATTGCCGTCGTTATCGGGTTGTTCAGTTTGATGATGGTTGCGGAAACCATGCCGTCGACAAAGGATTCGTCTTCCCGCCGAACGGCGCCGGGCAACGGGCGGAATGGAAGCGAGGAGTTGAACCAGGCGGCCGCCGAATCACAGCCAACGCCAACCGCGGCCGCGAGCAGGGAAGAAACGGCCAAAGGAATGAAAAACGCCGAGTCCCATTCTCAACCCACGGTCAGGGAGTATGCGGCTCCGAAGCCGCCGCTGAAGAAGAAAAAAAGGTTTCCCTGGCTGTTGGCCGTCGCCGCGACGCTGGTAGTCGGCGCCGCCATTTATTATTTCGTGATGCTCAATAAAAAATACACCCTGACCACCACGGTGGGCACGGGGGTGAGCGGAACGCCGGCGGCAGGTTCGGTAAAATACAAAAAGAAAACCGTGGTCAATTACAACTATGCCGCGGCGGATGGCTACACCAATCTGGTCGTAACCCTGGATGGGGCGCCGGTTGCCGCCAGCGGCACGGTGACCATGGACAAAGACCACACCTTGTCGGCTTCGGCAACCCAAACCTATGTTTTGGCGGTGGCCAAATATATAGGGGTGAATGGAACGCCGGAAACGGGAACGTATGCGTATGCCAGCGGAGCATCGGTCAGTTATAACTATTCTCTGGCGAGCAATTATATCGACCTAGTGGTAAAAATAGATAATGTCGCGGCCACGGCCAGCGGTACGATCGTTATGAACGGGAACCATGCGTTGAACGCCAGCGCCAGTTTTGACGACCCCAATGCGACGTACACTCTGGTTGTTACATTTTGGAATTACAATGCAACGGGTTCTCCTGCACAGGGAACATATCAATATGCAAAGGGGACGATCGTGAACTATGACTATTATGGAACCGCATCCTATCCATATGTGTCGGTGTATATAGATATGGTGGACACCTGTTTTCAAAAACTACCCACTCATTGCACCGGTACAATTTTGATGAATAAAAACAGGAGCGTCGGAGTTCAAGGCGGCCTTTAAAATATCGAGCCGGTTTTAATACTCGCTCTTAGTAATTTTTATAACCAGACAAAGCGGAGAAAAAAAAAGGAAACTTTTGCAATTTTTGAAAACCAAGAGCGATAATTTCCAGTGAACCATTATGTGCCAGCGATGAAGATGAAACCGGAACCTGGCTTAAACCTAGGTGGGGTTTTTACTTGTTTATCAATTAATTGAAAAATAACCGGATTTATGTTAAGCCTGCAGTTAAAGGGATAGGAGGGAGATATGAATGGTCATTTTTGGAAATCAAAGATCTTGGTTGCGATTGTGATCGGCCTTTTCAGTTTGATGGTGTTTACGGAGGTGGAGAAGGCGGCGCCATCCACCCAATTGAAAAATGCGGAATCTCTTTCTCAACCCACGGTCAGAGAACGCGAAGGCACTGCGCCGCAAGTGTTGCAGAAAAAAAAGTTTCCCTGGCTGCTGGTCGTCGCCGTGACGCTGGTGGCAGGAGCCGCTGTTTATTACTTTGTAGTACTTAATAAAAAATATACCATGACAACCAATGTGGGAACTGGAGTAGATGGAACGCCGGCAACAGGTTCTGTGAAATATAAAAAAGGTTCCGTGATTAACTATGGCTATACTCCAGCCAGCGGGTACACCAGTCTGGTCGTAACCCTAGACGGAATCCCCGTAGCTGCCAGCGGTACGGTGACGATGGACAAGGACCACACCCTCTCGGCAACCGCCGTCCAGCAGCATGCTTTAACGGTAATAACTTATTGGTTAGCTGGCAGCGGTTATCCTTCAGCCGGGACATACTATTTTGAAAAGGGATCGATTGTCAATTATTGGTACTCGTCAATCTCACACGAAGTGCAGGTTAAACTTGATGGCGTAAAAATATGCGATCATGGAACGGTTAGTGATACATACGATGTCCCCTGCAGCGGCTCTTTCGTCATGAACGACAACCACACGCTGGAAGTTATATCTTATTGATTTTAAATCTGCTTCATAGGCATGAGCACCATTCAGTAAAAAAAGATGGTGCTAATTGTCCGCTGTGTATGATGCATCCTTACTTGGGCTTTTATTTTGGTTGGACTTATAATATAATAAAAACGAGTTAAATATCCGAAATTTTATCTGCTTTTAGATATGGCAAAAGGGCAGAAAAGTGCGGATGTTCAACGTTCAGGCAGCATAAATCATCCGCTAGGGAGTAACGATTCATGACGGCAAAGAAAGCGCAGCGTTCGCCAGGCAAGCCAACCGTGTTGCTGACCGGTATCGCCGGTTTCATCGGCTTTCATTGCGCCCGCAGATTCCTGGCCGAGGGGCTTCGGGTCATCGGCGTCGACAACATCAACAACTATTACGACGTCGAGCTCAAATACGCCCGCTTGCGACAGCTGGGCCTAGCGGATGCCGATACCGACCGCTTGCGCCGGGAAAGCGATGCCCGGCTGGAGAAGGCAAACCTGGTGTTTTACAAGGCCGACCTGCAGGATCGGGAAAAGCTCGCCGCGATTTTTAAAAACGAGGCGCCGGATCTAGTCGTGCACCTGGCCGCCCAAGCCGGGGTCCGCTATTCGCTGCAGAACCCCTGGGCGTACATGGAAAGCAACATCCTCGGCTTCATGAATATCCTGGAAAATTGCCGCTGGCATCAGATCCGGCATTTGGTCTACGCCTCCTCGTCCTCGGTCTACGGCAGCAACCTGGCGCAACCTTTTTCCGTTCAGCACAACGTTGATCACCCCATCTCGCTGTACGCCGCCAGCAAGAAAGCCAACGAGCTGATGGCCCACAGTTATGCCCACCTTTTCCGCATCCCGGCCACCGGCTTGCGCTTTTTTACCGTGTATGGCCCGTGGGGACGCCCGGACATGGCCCTTTATATTTTTACCGAAAAGATCACGCGCGGCGAAGCGATCGAGGTCTACAATTCCGGCAACATGGAAAGGGATTTTACCTATATCGACGACATCGTGGAGGGAGTCTGGCTGGTGCTGAACAAGATTCCGGCCGGTGACGCCGGCTGGGACGGCAAAAAACCGAATCCGGCCACCTCGACGGCGCCGCACCTGCTTTTCAATATCGGCAGCCAGCGGCCGGTCAGCCTGCTCCATTTCATCGAACTGATTGAGAAGAACCTCGGCCGCAAAGCCGAAAAAGTACTCAAGCCGCTGCAGCCCGGGGACGTGGTGTCGACCTGCGCCGATATTTCCGATCTGCGCCGCCATGTGGGCTACGCGCCGGCCACCACCATCGAAACGGGGGTGGAGCGCTTCAGCGAATGGTTCAAGGCCTATCATGGCAAGTGAAAACAAGCGGCAACGGTGAGCGAACCCCATAGGGCCAAGGAGATGGAATGAAATTCAGCAAGAACATCTTATGCATTGGGGCCGGGTACGTGGGCGGTCCGACCATGGCGATCATCGCCCTGAAATGCCCGGAATACAAGGTGACCGTGGTGGATATCAACGAGGAACGGATCAAGCGCTGGAATTCCGACGATCTGCCCATCTACGAACCCGGCCTGCTCGAGGCGGTCCGGGTCGCGCGCGGTCGGAACCTGTTCTTTTCCACCGACATCCCCGAGGGCATCCGCGCCGCCGACATCATTTTTGTCTCGGTCAACACTCCGACCAAGACTTTCGGGCACGGCGCCGGAATGGCTTCCGACCTGCAGCACTGGGAAAAGACCGCCCATCAGATCGTCGCCTATTCGGAAAAGCCCAAGCTCATCGTTGAAAAGAGCACCCTGCCGGTGCGAACCGCCGAAGCCATGGAGAGGATCCTTTCGGGAAACAAGAAAAACATCCATTTCGAAGTGGTGTCCAATCCTGAATTCCTGGCCGAGGGCTCGGCCGTCAAGGACCTGCTCGAACCCGACCGGGTCCTGATCGGTTCGCAGCAGACCGAGTCGGGGCTGAAGGCGGCGCAGGTGATCGTCGACATCTACGCCCATTGGGTGCCGGCCGGGAAGATCATCACCACCAACCTGTGGTCGGCCGAACTTTCCAAGCTGGTGGCCAACGCATTTCTGGCCCAGCGCATCTCTTCGATCAATGCTATTTCCGCCCTCTGTGAAAAAACCGACGCCGACGTCGCCGAGATCTCGTTTGCCGTCGGCAGCGATGCGCGCATCGGCTCCCGCTTCATGAAGGCCAGCGTCGGTTTCGGCGGTTCCTGCTTCAAGAAAGACATCCTCAACCTGGTATATATCTGCCGCAGCTACGGTTTGAACGAAGTGGCCGACTACTGGGAAAAGGTGATCACGATGAACGATTACCAGCAGGAACGCTTCGTGAAAAAGATCATCAAGGAGATGTTCAATACCATTGTTGGTAAAAAAATAACGCTGCTGGGCTTCGCTTTCAAAGCCAATACCGGCGATACCCGAGAATCACCGGGGATCTACGTGGCCAAGCAGCTGCTCGAAGAGCGGGCCGCCCTGGTGATCTGCGATCCCCAGGCGCTGGAAAACGCCCGCAAGGACCTGGCTGGCCTGGACCACGGGGTGACGTACGAGCTCGACCCCTACCGGGCCGTCGAGAAAGCCCAGGCCATCGCCGTCATCACCGAGTGGGAGGTTTTCAAAAAACTGGATTTCGAAAAAGTCTTTTCCGTCATGCAGAAGCCGGCTTTTATATTTGACGGCCGCAACATCCTGGATCACCAGCGGCTTTTCAAGATCGGTTTCAACGTTTTTCCGCTGGGAAAACCGAGCTTGACCCATTTTTAAGTTCATGGAAGAAGCGACGCGCAAGGAGCAGGCATGTGCGGCATAATCGCTTACTGCGGCACGAGGAGCGCCGAGCCTATTCTGCTCGACGGCCTGAAAAGGCTCGAATACCGGGGTTATGATTCGGCGGGGCTGGCTGTGGCCGAAAACAACCAGCTGGCCGTCATCCGCGCCGTGGGGAAGGTTTCCGACCTGGAAAAAAAGCGCTCCGGGCAGGCGTTCACTGGCCGGTATGGCATCGCCCACACGCGCTGGGCCACCCA
>JAPKZM010000012.1 GCA_026393775.1 Candidatus Aminicenantota bacterium | reverse complement strand
TATTGAACAAGGACTATAACCTGGTCGGCAAGGACGGCGTCCTGTCGCACACCGCCATCCTGGAGGTCCCCACCTACGACAAGCTGCTGATCGTCTCCGACGTGGCCATGATCCCCTACCCGGACCTGAACCAGAAAGTGCAGATGATCAACTACGATATCAAGATCGCCACCAAGCTGGGCATTGAGAATCCCAAGGTGGCCATCCTGACGGCCAACGAAAAAGTCTCCGAAAAGATGCCCTGCACCATGGAAGCCGCGGTCATCTCCAAGATGGCCGAGCGCAAGCAGATCAAGGGCGCCATCATCGACGGCCCGCTGGCCCTCGACGTGGCCATCTCCAAGCACGCCCTGGAGGTCAAGGGGCTGAAATCGCCGGTGGAAGGCTATGCCGACATCCTGATCATGCCCAACATCGAGGCGGGGAACATTTTCTACAAGGCGACCACGTTGCTGGCCAAGGGCATGCTGGCCGCGGTGGTCACTGGAGCCGCCTTCCCGGCCATCCTGACTTCGCGCGCCGATGACGATGATTCGAAGTACTATTCGATAGTTCTGGCTGCCGCGCTGGTTTAAAAATTTCAGAGCTTCGTTATGCGTGAACGAACTGCCAGTTATCCGTTATGCGTGATGTGAAAGAAAAAGATTCTTAAAGATAGTCTGGCTATTGCTGTTACGCATCACGCATTACGCATAACGCATCACGAATAGTTCGAATACTTACTCCTCTTCTCCCCCGAAACCCATCGGTTTTTCTTCATATCCGGCCGGTATCTCGAAAAAAGAAACCGGAAAAGTTTTGCTGCCGGCGGACAACACTTCCATGGTCTGGCGGCTCGTTTCCTTGGCGTTGCCCTTCTTGTCAATGGATGTATTGACGGTGATCATCTTCAGGGGAAAACCCAGTTCGGCATCGGCCTTTATCTGTTCTTCGATCAGGTTGTCCAGGTCTTCCATGCCGGTCTTGAAATCGCGAAAACGGAACGCTTCGGCCATCTCGGCCATGCCCTTGAACTTTGCGGTCGACCAGATTTCTTTTTCGATCTTTTCGTGGCTCTTGGTTTTGATGAAAACTACCTTCACTTCCATGTCGTATTCCATGAGCTGCTTGCTGTGCAGGCAGGGATAACCCAGGACCGTCGCCGTCCCGAGTTTTTCATTGTTGATCACGGGATTCTTGATCTTTATCTTGATCAGCTTGCCCACCACGCCGGTCATCTGCATGAGGGCGTTCATGGGCAGCCGCGAGTAGGTCTTTTCGGCCGGATTAACGAGGTAGAGGGTGCTGTCCACGGCCTTGAACAGCCAGTAGGAGTCCTTCTGGAACATTTCGTTCTCGTCGGCCACGCTTTCGAAAACCTGCTTGACGTTGCCGTTGCTCGCATATACCTGCATGACGATCGTGTTGCTCTGCCCCTTGGCTTTGGCTACGGTCTCCGTCTGGGTCCGCCATTCGACCCCGGCGAAAGCGGTCATGGCGAAAATAACCAGCAAAATTACGATGAATGATCTTTTCATTGGGATCCTCCTTGGGTTTCAGGAAGTATTGTATCTTATCTGCCAGAAAAATTATAGTACTAGGCTCAGTGTTAGTGTTAGGAAGAGAATTTCCGATTTTTTACAGTACTTTTTACTAACACTATCACTAACACTAATACCAACACTTTGTTTTTGACAATATCAGCAAGCCGTCAAAAACATCCAGTGTTGGTATAGTCACACTTACTGGTTTCAGCGTCTGTCTGAACTTGCTGAAACCATAGTGTGACTACACTTATATTCGTCATGCAATGACGACAGTCTTGATGTTCACGAATTCCTTGATGCCGTAATGGGACAGCTCGCGGCCGAAACCCGATCTTTTAATGCCGCCGAAGGGCAGGCGCGGATCGGATCTGACCATGCCGTTGATGAAAACCATGCCGGCTTCGATCGCCGCCGCCATCTGCTCCCCGGCCGCCCGGTCCCGGGTCCAGATACTGGCCCCAAGACCGAAGGGAGTGTCATTGGCGATGCGCGAGGCGTCTGCCGCGTCTTTGGCACCGATCAGGGCGGCCACCGGCCCGAACAGCTCCTCGTCATAGGCCGGCATGCCCGGGCCGACATCGCCCAGCACGGTGGGCTGAAAATAAAAACCGGGCCGGTCGCTCAGCCGCTTGCCCCCGACCAGAATGGCGGCGCCGCGTTTAACCGATTCGCGCACCTGGCGTTCGAGTTCATCCACCAGGTCGGCTCGGGCCAGCGGACCGACTTCATTGCTCTCATCCAGAGGATCCCCGACCTTCAGGGCGGACACCGCGGCCACGAAAGCGGAACGGAATTGGTCCAGGACCGGCGCTTCGACAATGAAGCGTT
>JAPKZM010000282.1 GCA_026393775.1 Candidatus Aminicenantota bacterium | reverse complement strand
GATTTCACGGTACAGGGTCGACAATTCCTTCTCGCGCAGCAGAGGCAGGAGTTTTTCCGCCAATTGCGCGGAAAGGCTGGCGTCGGCCAGGCAATAGCGGGCCACCTGCTCGACGGGGATGGCGTCTATTTTTTTCTGGCTCTTGCCCTTGCCGACCAATTCCTCGAAGGTGGTCTGCCGGACGCCGAGGAATTCGGCGCTCAGCTCCTTCAACTGGTGGAAGCGGCGGTTGGGAAAAAGCAGGTAGGACATGATCATGGTGTCGTGCTCGACGCCGTTGACCACCAGCCCCTGGCGGAGCATATGCAACATGTCGAATTTCAGGTTGTGGCCGGTTTTTTTCAGCAGTGGATCGCTGAAGATCGGGGTCATTTCATGCTTGAATTCGTCCGGCGTCAAGCGCAAGCGGCCCGATTCCTCGGCCGGATAGAGGAAAGGGATGTAATAGCCCGCCTCGCCCAGGGCGACGGAAAGGCCGACCACCTCGGCCTTGAAAAACTCGATGGCCGTGGTCTCGATGTCCCAGGCAAAACTGCCGGCGCTCTTTATTTTTTTTGCCAATTCCTTCAACTGGGCGCAATTTTCTATCAAATGCACGGGATTAGCCGCGTCGTCGGCCGGAGTCGGGGCGGCGGCCGGGGATATCTTTTTCAGCAGGCTGTTGAACTTCAGCCGGCGGTACAATTCAGCCAAGCGTTCGTCGCCGACCGCGGCCAGGGGCTCAATGCGCCAGTCGCCGGCCACGGCCGGAATCTGGTTGAAATCGAGCAATTTATTCCAAAAATCCAGGAGATGGGCGTTTTTCTTGATCTTCTCCTTCAGCTTGCCGTCCAGATTGTCCAAGTCGGCGAGCAGGGCCGCCAGGCTGCCGTACTTTTCGATCAGCTTGGTCGCGGTCTTGTCGCCGACGCCGGGGATGCCGGGAATATTGTCCGAGGCGTCACCGGCCAGGCTCAGGTAATCGACGATCTGCTCCGGGTAGATGCCGAAGAATTCCTTGACCCCGGCCCGGTCCAGCTTCTGCTTCAGCTTGGGATGGAAAACGGATATCCGCTCGGCCACCAGCTGGAACAGGTCCTTGTCGGCGGAAAATATCAGCACCTCGCTGCCGGCGGCGGCGTAGCGCCTGGACATCAGGGCGATGATATCATCGGCCTCGAGGCCCGGTTTTTCCAGGAAATAAATTCCCCGGTATTCCAGGTATTCCTTGATCAGCGGCAATTGCTGGATGAGCTCCTCGGGCGGCTGCAGGCGCTTGGCCTTGTATTCGGGATACAGTTCGCGGCGGAAATTCTTCGCCTTGGAATCAAAAGCCACTGCCAGGCGGTCGGGATGCAGTTCCTGGATCAGGCTCTCGACCCGGCTAATGAAGCCGAAAACGGCGCCGGTGGGTTCGCCCTGGATGGTGCGCATGGCCTGGTGGGAATAGAATGAGCTGTAAACCAGGTACATGCCGTCGATGAGCAGGATGGTTTCGGCCATAAATTAATGGGTTTGCTTTTGCAGGTACTCCAGCACCATTTCGTCCAGGGTGATGTCTTCGACGTTCTGGGTATCCATAGACAGTAGATGCGAGAAGCCGCCCCCTTTCAGTTCGGAACAGACCTGGTCGTGCTGGGCTTTCATCAATGACTTGACCGTCTTGTGTTTTTCCGCGGCCGCCAGCAAATGGGCGTACGAGACGCGGCGCGAGAGCAATATCTCGCCGTGGAGGTAGACCAGGGTCTCGATCAGGGGATTGGTCTGGCCCTTGTCCTCGGTTTGAATATGGAAAACCTCATTGCGGTACTTGATGTCAGTGTTATAGCCCACGATCATGATTTTATCATAAAGAAAAAAAAACCGTCTGTCAAGACCGCTCGCCAGGAGGTATCTCGCCGGGTCCGGGCTTTTTTAGGGCTTGTATTTCCGGGCCTCATCCATTACAATCCGCCCATGCGCTTCACCCGGCTGAAATGCCTCGTCGACCAGGCCAAGTTCAAAGCGCGCATCTGGCGCACCTTGCGTTCCGCCCCGCCCGGTTCGTCCCGCCCGGATCGCATCATCATCGACCTGGGCCATTGCTGCGACCTCAGCTGCCGCGATTGCAACCGTTCCTGCGGGGCGGACCAGGCCCCGGCCGACGAATTCATCAGCCTGGAGCAGATCCGCCGTTTCGTCGCCGAGAGCATCGCCGCCGGCAGGCGCTGGCGCCGGATCATGCTCGAAGGCGGCGAACCCACCCTCCATCCGCAAATCGATGGGATCCTCGCCGAATTGCAACGCTACCGGTTGCTCCATGCCCCGGATTGTGAAATAGAACTTTGCTCCAACGGTCACAACCCCAGGGCGCGGCGGATACTCGGCCGACTGCCGCGGGGCATCCGGGCCAAGAATTCGGCCAAGTCAGCCGAACGGCCAAAGCGCCACTTCGGCTTCAACATCGCCCCGGTCGATCTTAATGAATTCGCCGGGGCCGATTACGGCCAGGGCTGCTACATCCAGCGGATCTTCGGCCTGGGGCTGACGCGCAGCGGTTACTACCCCCATCCCATCTGCGGAGGCATCGACCGGGTCTTCGGCTTCGATATCGGATTGAAGAGCCTGCCGGCCGCGAATGCGGACATGAGCGCGCAAATGGTCCGCCTTTGTCCATTTTGCGGCCATTTCCGTGAATTCCGCGGCGCAGGCCATGGACTCTTAGGCATACTGAAAGGCGGCGCTGACAACGGATTTTCCCCGGGGCACAAGTCGCCAAGCTGGACAAAAGCCTACCGGGATTACCGGAAAAATCGCCCCCGTCTCAGCCTGTATTAAAATGAAATCGCAACTGACAGCCATTGCCCTGGACGCGGCCGACTGGGGACTGATCCAGGACTGGGCCGGCCAGGGACTGCTTCCCAACCTGAAGCGCATCATCGATCAGGGAACTTCTTTTTCGCTGGCCAACTATCCATTGTACCGCAATGAAAATCCCTGGGTCAGCCTGCTGACCGGGTGTTTCCCCGATCAAACCGGCTACTGGACTCCATTGCGTTTTCAGAGCTCCGGTTACCGCGCGCTGGACGGCGGCGCCTATTCCTTCCGGCCCAACAAGCCTTTTTACGCCATGGTTCCAGGGCGCCGCGTGACCGTGTTCGACATTCCGCACTGCGGCCGCCTGTTCCCCGAAGCCGATGGCGTCCAGGTCCTCGGCTGGGGCGCCCATTCGCCCATGGGCAACGGTCGCTCCCAGCCCAAAAAACTGTTCAAGCAGCTGCGGCGCCGCTTCGGGCCGCATCCGGCCTGGCGTATCCAGGACCGCGGCACCTGGTGGGACAATGGCCGCCTGCAGCGCCTGCGCTCGGCGCTCCTGGAAGGCATCGGGCGGCGCAACCGGATCAACCTGGCCCTGCTGGCCGAACACCCGGCCGACCTGACCCTGCTGGCTTTCAGCGAGATCCATATCGCCGGCCACCATTTCTGGCACCTGGACGATCCCGGCCATCCGGCTTTCCGACGCAACCAGCCGCCTTTGGCCGATTTCCTCCTTGAAATCTACCGGGCGACGGACCGCGCGCTAGGAGAGCTGCTGGAGCGGCTGCCGGCGGATGCCAACCTGCTGGTGTTCTCTCCCGAAGGCGGGGCCGCAAACTGGTGCGACTTGAACAGCATGATCTTTTTGCCCGAACTCATGTTCCGCTGGAATTTCCCCGGTCAGGCGCTGTTGGCGGGCAGTGTCCAAAACGACGAATTGCCCTCCCTGATCAGCCAACCCCGTTTCAACGACTGGGTGCAAGCGGTTTGGCACGGGTATTTTGCCTGCCTGCCTCCCAATTGGCTCCCAAGGCTGTTCCAGGAGCTTTTCCGCAAAGCGGCCGCCATACCCGGCTGCAATTTCCCTTTCTATGTCCTGCGCCGACTGGGAGAGCTGCAGTGGCAGCCTCCGGTCTGGTACCGGCCCTGGTGGCCGCGGATGAAAGCATTTGCCCTGCCCAGCTACGGCGACGGCTATATCCGCATCAATCTGAGGGGCCGCGAGCCGGAAGGCATAGTTGACCCGTCGGAATACGAGGAGGTTTGCCTGGGAATAGACGCCTGGCTGCAACGGCTGCGCGACCCGCGGACCAACAGGCCCCTCGTTTATGAGGTCATCCGCACCCGGGAACACTTGAAAACAACCGAAGCCGACCGGCTGCCCGACGCCGACCTGGTTGTCCTCTGGCAGCGGCAAGCCAATGACATGGCAGAAGAAAAGACATTGGGACGTCTGGGGCCGGTACCATTCTGGAAATCGGGAAGCCACCAAGCGACAGGTTTTGTCATCGGCAGCGGGCCGGATATTCCCCGGCGGACGGCCTCAGGCCAGGCCCGCGTGATCGACCTGGCACCGACGATCCTCGACCTCCTGGGCATCGCGCCGCCCGGCACCCTGGCCGGCCAGCCGATCTTTCAATGATGCTGAGCATTGTCATCGCCAGCTGGAACACGCGCGCATTGCTGCACGCCTGCCTGGCATCAATCTTCCGCCACCCGCCGCCCTTCAAGTTTGAAGTCATCATCGTGGACAATGCATCCGGCGACGGCAGCCCCGAAATGGTCCGCGCCGAATTTCCCGCGGCCCGCCTGAAAAAAAATCACGCCAACCTCGGTTTCGCCGCGGCGTGCAACCTGGGTGCCGGAATGGCTTCAGGACGTTACCTGCTCTTTCTCAATTCGGACACGCGGGTTCGAAAAGCCACCTTGAGCGGTGCCGTTGCCTATATGGAAAGCCATCCCGGAACCGGGATCATGGGTTGCCAAACCTTGAATCCCGACGGCTCCCTGCAGGCCACGGCGCTTGCTTTCCCCACCTTGACGCGGATCCTGGCCAATGTTTCGGGATTGAGCGACCTGCGCGGATTATCCCGGCGGCGGGCGAAGACGTCCCGCCGCCCTTTCGACTATGTCCAGGGGTCGTTCCTCGTCATCGCCAAGTCGGTTTTTGAGCGCTGCGGCGGCTTTGATGAAAGTTTCTTTCTCTATGGCGAAGATGTTGACCTGTGCCTGCGGGTCCGCGCCGCGGGTTTGTCGATCGGATACGATCAGGAAACATCCATCGTCCATCATGGCGGCGGCAGCAGTAAAAATTTGGCATCGCGCCTCGCCTATTTGATTTCCGGCTGCAATCTGTTGTATAAAAAATACCGCCAGGGGCCGCAAATCAAAAAACTGGCAACGTTCACGAAATCAGCGCTGCGCCTGCGCCTTCTAGCTGAGCATGCCTTTTCCATTCTAAATTTCAGGGCCAGGAAGAGAAAAATCGCCGCGCGCTTCGGTTTCGTGGCCGCAATGAAAAAAGAAGGTTCGATTTGAACATGGGAGCAAATCATGCCCTGCCATCCGTTGTCATCCTGGGTACCCGCATCGATAATCTCACCATGGCCGAAGTACTGCAGCGGGTGGAAAGGATGGTTTCTTTCGCCCCTCCCGGCCAGATCATCACCGCCAACGTCGACCAGTTGGTCGGGAACCGCAAAAAACCCGGCATGCAGCAGCTGTACCGCTCCGCCGCCCTTGTCGTTCCTGACGGCGTGCCCCTGCTCTGGGCCGCGCGCTTCCTCAAAGCCCACCTGCACGAACGCATCAGTGGTACGGACCTGATGGAGCAGATCTGCGCGCTGGCATGCGAGAAGGGGTTTTCCATTTTTCTGTTTGGCGCTCCAGAGGGAGTCGCGGACCTGGCCGCCCGATCCCTGAAAGAGCGCTTCCCCGGCTTGCAGGTCGCCGGCTCCTATTTCCCTTTTTACGGCTTTGAAAATAGTCCGGACGAGAATAAAAAAATCCGCTGTCTGCTCAGTGAAAAAAAACCGACCGTCTTGTTCGTTTCCCTGGGTTATCCCAAGGGAGTGAAGTGGATCACGCAAAACCAGGCCGCTTGCAGGATCCCCCTGGCCGTTGAGGTGGGATCAAGTTTCATGTATGTTTCCGGCCGGATGCGGCGGGCGCCGCGCTGGATGCAAAAACGGGGGCTGGAATGGTTCTGGCGGCTCGTCCACGAACCCCGGAGGCTCTGGCAAAGATACCTGATCAACGACCTGCCTTTTTTCTATTATCTGCTGAAACAGAAAATATCCCGCGGCCGGACCTGCTAAAGTATTTTATTCGACAAGGCGCCGGCCGCGGCCGCCGGCAGAGCTAATCTTTTTTGACGAAAGCGCGGACCTGGCGGTAGATGCCGGCGTCGTTCAAGCCGTAATGTTCCAGCAGCTCCTCCCTCGACGCCAGGGGAAGGGGCCCTTCGCCGACCGCCAGGATGAGGAAGCGGTGCATGTCCCGGCCGCGGCCCAAAAACTCCTTGTGGATGATGGAAGCGAAACCGCCGGCGGCAGTTCCGTCCTCGACGGTGATGATTTTTTCGATTTTGTCGCCCAGGGAAAACAGTAATTCGCGGTCCAACGGTTTGAGGTAACGGACATTGACCACGGTCGCCTCAATGCCGTCCAGGCGGGACAGCTTCTCGGCCGCTTCCAGGGCGCGGTAAACCAGAGGCCCCACGGCCAGGATCATGACCTGGCTGCCGCGGCGCAGCACTTCCGCCTTGCCCTCGGGGATCTCGGCTAACTCCTTGTCCAGCGCCACTCCCCGCCCCGGTTCCTTGGGATAGCGGATGAAGACGGGCTTGCCCAGGCGGCTGCCGGTGTAGACCATGTGCTGGAGTTCATTTTCATCCTTCGGCGCCATGAGCACAATGTCCGGGATGGGGTGCAGCAGGGAAATGTCGTAGAGCCCCTGGTGGGTCGGGCCGTCCCCGCCGACAAGTCCGGCCCGGTCCAGTCCGACCAGGACCGGGATGCGCATCAGGGAGATATCATGAACGATCTGGTCCACCGCCCGCTGCATGAAGGTCGAATAGACGCCTACTACCGGCTTCAATCCGCCCAGGGCCAGGCCCCCGGCAAAATCGAACATGTACTGCTCGGCGATGCCGACGTCGAAAAAATTGTCCGGGAATTCTTTTTGCACGATTTCCAATCCCGTGCCTTCGGGCATAGCCGCGGTCAAGGCCACGATGCGCCGGTCTCTCTTGATCAATTCTAAAACCGTGCGCCCGAAAATTTCCGAATAGGAAGGGCCCTTGGCGCCGTTGATGAACTTGCCGTCCTCGATGTTGAACGGCGCCGAGGAATG
>JAPKZM010000144.1 GCA_026393775.1 Candidatus Aminicenantota bacterium | reverse complement strand
GCTTCGAAGAGGGGCGGCGTCTTTTGCGGGAAAATCCCGGCTTGTTCCGCAAAAAGGTCGATGCGTCGCTCGTGCGGCAGTTTCGCCTGATCCAGGGGATGGCCGGCCGCGGCACGCACTTTTGGGACTACGGCAACTCCTTTCTGAAGGCGGTCTTCGACGCAGGCGCCCTCGGCATCGCGGCCAATGGCGTGGATGCCAGCGACGGCTTCATTTTTCCCAGCTATGTCGAACACATCATGGGGCCCCTGGGTTTCGATTACGGCTACGGGCCGTTCCGCTGGGTTTGTCTGAGCGGCAAGGCGGAAGACCTGGCGGAGACCGACCGGGCCGCCATGGCCTGCCTCGATCCGGAGCGCCGGGCCATGGACCGGGACAATTACGAATGGATCAAGAATGCCGGCAAGAACAAGCTGGTGGTCGGCACCCAGGCGCGCATCCTCTACGCCGATGCCGGGGGCCGGGTGAAGATTGCCCTGAAATTCAATGAACTGGTGCGCCGCGGCACGATCGGCCCGGTCATGCTCGGACGCGATCACCACGACGTCTCGGGCACCGATTCGCCCTTTCGGGAAACGGCTAACATCCGCGACGGCAGCAACATCACCGCCGACATGGCCGTGCATAATTTTGCCGGCGATGCCGCGCGCGGCATGTCGATGGTCGTTCTTTCCAACGGCGGCGGCGTGGGCATCGGCAAAGCGTTCAACGGCGGTTTCGGACTTGTCCTGGACGGCAGCGAAACAAAGGACCGCATTATCGCTTCGGCCATGGAATGGGATGTGCTAAACGGAATCGCCCGCCGCGCCTGGGCACGCAACGAAAACGCCATGGAAACCGCGGCCGCCTGGAACGTGCAGCATCCAAAACGCGGCCATATCACCCTGCCCCAGCTGGCCGACGACCGGCTGATCGACGAACTCGTCAGCAAGGATTTGCCGCCCAAGGTGGGGCGAAAGGGGGGATGAAAAAACAGCCGGGCCAAATTGACAATTGGCGGCGAATGGTTTAAGATTTTTATCGGTCGGGTCAAGGCGGAGCCGCGCCGGGTTAGTGGAATCGGCCGCCTTGGCCAAAAGTTCAGGAACGGTATTTTTGCTGAAGACCGGGAGGTTTGCTTAATGACCGAGGAAAACAAGGACGGTATCGGTTATGTGCCCGATGACGGCGATCTGGGGAAGGAAGCAGATCAGGCCGACGAAAAACACACGGATGCCGATTCCGGCTCGAAGAAAAAGATTATTGCTAAAAAACCACACCATAAGCTTCATGATATTGAGGAAACCCTGCAGAAGGTCGCGGGCGAACGCGATGTGTTTAAGGACAAATATTTACGCGGCCTGGCCGAGATAGACAATTTCCGCAAAAGGGTTAAGAAGGAAAAGGAAGAGTTTCAGAAATATGTGTTGAGCGAATTCCTAGTCGACCTGCTGCAAATCTATGACAATTTGGAAAGGGCTTTAAAAGTGAGCCTCATTGAGAGCGAGAAAGGAATCGTCGCCGGCGTGGAGATCATTCGCAAGCAACTGCTGGATCTGATGAAGAAATACCACGTGGTGGAAATAGAGGCGTTGGGAAAACCCTTTGATCCGGCTTTTCACGAGGCCCTGAGCAAGGAAGAACGGCCGGGCATCACCCAGCCGGTGGTCGTGGAAATTTATCAGAAAGGGTTCACCTACAATGATAAACTGCTGCGCCCGGTTTTGACTAAAGTGGCCGTTCCCGGCGTGAAAGAAAGCAATCCGGAACCCGAAAAAAATCCATAATGGCCAAGAACATCGGCATTGATCTGGGGACGACCAATTCCTGCATCAGCTATCTTGAAGGCAAGGATGCCTTGATCGTGCCCAATCCGGAAGGCGCCCGGGTTATCCCTTCGGTTGTTGCCATAACCCACGACAAGAAAAGGATTTTCGGCAACGTGGCCAAACGCCAGATGATCACCAACAGCAGGAACAGCATCTGGGGCATCAAGCGTCTGATGGGACGCAAATTCGCCGATCTGGAAATCAGGGAATTCAGCAAGCGGGTCGGTTACGATATCGTGGAGGCCAGCAACGATGATATCCGGGTGAAACTATTGGGGGACCTGTATTCTCCGGAAGAGATTTCCGGCATGTTCCTCGGCTACCTAAAAACCATCGCCGAGAACTTCCTGGGCGAAACGGTCGCCGACACGGTCATCACCGTGCCCGCCTTCTTCAGCGACTCGCAAAGACAAGCTACCAAGGTGGCTGGTGAAATCGCCGGCTTGAACGTCAGCCGGATCATCAACGAGCCGACCGCAGCCCTCCTCGCCTACGGCCAGAAGATCAAGAAGAATGGTTTGTATGTCGTCTACGATCTGGGCGGGGGGACTTTCGACATTTCGGTTGTTGAAATCAACGGGGACGTTTACAAGGTGATCTCGAGCCTGGGCGACACCTTCCTGGGCGGGAGCGATTTTGACGCCCAGATCTGCGATTGGATATTCCGCGAAGTGGAAAGCGAGACCGCGGTCGATCTCCGTGACAGCAAGGAGATCGTGCAGCGAGTGATCCAGATCGCCGAAAAGGCCAAAATCGAACTCTCTTTTGACCATGAAACCATGATCTCGATTCCCTATCTGCACCATTTTAGTGAAGGCACCAATTATCATTTTCAAAAAAAACTCAACCGTTCGCAATTGGAATCCTTCACCATGGACTATGTCGATCGCACTCTGGAGATGATAAAAAAATCCCTGGCCGACATCAATATCAAACCCGAGCAGATCGAGCGGACCATCCTGGTCGGCGGGCAGAGCCGCATGCCTCTCGTCTTTGAGAAGATCTCCGAGTTCTTCAAAAAGCCGCCCGATATCCAGATCAATCCCGAAGAGGTGGTCGCCCAGGGGGCGGCCTTGCAGTCCGAGATCATCACCGGCAAGGTCAGAGATCTGCTCTTGCTCGACGTCACCTCCCTTTCACTCGGGGTAGAAACGAAAGGTGACACGTTCACCAGGATCATCGATCGCAATTCCACCATCCCCATCAAGAAATCCATGATGTTCACCACCATCACCGATAACCAGACCGTGGTAAAAATCCACGTGCTGCAGGGCGAACGAACCACGGCTTCAGGCAACCGATCTTTGGGATTCTTTAACTTGATCGGCATACCTCCGTCCTTGAAAGGCATCCCGCAAATCGAAGTCAATTTCGAGATCGATGCCAACGGCATTGTCAGGGTTTCCGCCCAGGATAAAACCACCGGGCTTACCCAGAGCATGAAGATCCAGCCCGCCAGCGGCCTGGCTCCCGAAGAAATCGAAAAAATCATCCAGGAAGCCACTCAATACGAGGAAAAAGACAAGCAGGAGCTCAGGATCAACAAGGACAAGCTGCAACTCAGGGAGGAGTGGGAAACCATCAAGTTCTATTATTCGCGTTACATTGAAAAGGTCACCCCTCATGATGGAGCCGAAATCGACGCGCTCATCGAGCGGACCGAACAGGCGCTGCAGGGCAATGACGTGGAATTGCTTGAACAGTTGCTGAAGAAAATGAAAAATTACCGCATCATGATCAACAGCATCCTGACCGCTGAATTTTCCAAGTAGCCGATCCCATGGCCAAAAAAGATTATTACCAGATTTTAGGGGTCAGCAGCAACGCCAGTGCCGAGGAGATAAAAAAAGCCTATCGCAAGATGGCCATGCAGCATCACCCCGACCGCAATCGCGACAGGCCCGAAGCCGAAGAAAAGTTCAAGGAAGCCTCCGAAGCCTATTCCGTGCTGGGGAACGGGGAAAAAAGGAAGATTTACGACCAGTACGGCATCAATGGCCTGCGTATGGGCAACGGCGGCCCGGACGGCGGTTTTTTTTCCGACTCCGCTTTCGCGGATTTCGGCGATATCCTGGGCGACCTGTTCGGTTTTGGCCAGCCCTTTTCCGGGAGCCGGCAGCGGCGGCAGGGGCCGCGCCAGGGCCGCGACTTGGGATTGGAGGTCGTCCTGACCCTCGAAGAGTCATTCCTGGGCGTGGAGAAGGAGATCGCCGTCGAACGGGAAAGAAACTGTCCTGAATGCGACGGTTCGGGAAGCGAAGCGGGCCAGGATGCGCAAGTTTGTTCCAAGTGCGGCGGTACGGGAAATGTCCGGCTGGCGCAGGGCTTTTTTTCGGTTTCCACCACTTGTCCGGCTTGCCGGGGCAGCGGCCGGCTGATCACCCATCCCTGTAAAAAATGCCGCGGCCAGGCCCGGGTGAACGAAAGCAAAAAAATCAAGGTGACCTTCCCGAGCGGGATCGATGAAGGCAACCGCATGCGGGTGGCCGGCGAGGGCGAAGGCGGCAGCCAGGGCGGCTCTCCCGGTGATCTGTACCTGATGGTCAGGATAAAGGAAGACAAGAATTTTCAAAGGCAGGGCAACGACCTGCTCTGCCAGCTGCAAATCAGCTTTTCCCAGGCCGCCCTGGGAGACCAGATCAGCGTCAAAACCTTTGAGGAAGTGGAGAAGGTAAAGATCCCTCCCGCGGCGCAAAATGGCCAAATCATCAAAATCAAAGGCAAGGGCTTCCGGCAGGTCAATCGCTGGAGCCGCGGCGATCTGCTGATCAAGATCCATGTCGTGACCCCGAAAGACCTGACCCGCCAGGAAAGCGAGTTATTCAAGAAATTGCGTGAAATCGAAAGAAGCAGGGATAAATCCCTTTTTGAAAAGGATGCGTTCAATTGATGGGCCGGCGCTATTTTTTTTTGCTCCGGAATTTGAAAAAACCCAGCCGTCAATGACAGGCATGGAACGTCCCGTTAAAAATGATTGAACTGAAAGGCCAGATCGGGAAATACAAGATTTTAAAGAAATTGGGCAGCGGCGGTTTCGGCACCGTGTACCTGGCCGAGGACACCATCCTGAAATGCCAGCGGGCGTTGAAAATCCCCCACCGCACCACCTCCCAACCCGATAAACTTTTGCAGGAATCGATCCTGCAGACCCGGCTGCTTGACCATCCGCATATCGTCAAGCTCCTGACCGTGGATATCGTCGATGGCATCCTGATCATGGTCATGGAGTACATCGAAGGCATCGACCTGGAAAAAATACTGGACAAGACCAACACTCTGGGATTGAAAACCGCCTTGAAGTACTTCAAGCAGATATTGTCGGCGCTGGCATTCGCCCACCAAAAATCGGTCATCCACCGCGACATCCGGCCGTCCAACATCCTGATCAACCTGAACGATGACGTGAAGATCGCCGATTTCGGCACATCGACCCTGCTTCAGGAGAAGCAATTCGCCACGACCAAGATCGGTTCGCCGCCCTATATGGCCCCGGAGCAGTTCGAGGGCAAGGCGGTGTTCGCTTCGGACATTTATTCGGCCGGCTGCCTGTTCTACGAGATGGTCACCGGCTTTCCGCCTATCGTTCTGGCCAATCCCATGGAAATTTACAAAAAGGCCAAGGCCGGCCAAATGGCACCCCTGATGCAAAAGACCCCTTCGGTGTCGCCCGAACTGAGCTGGGTGATCATGAAGACCATGGCCGCCGACCTGAAAACGCGCTACGCCCTGGCCGGCGACGTGTTGCGGGAGCTGGAGCAGTTGGACAACAAGAACCATGACTACGCCACGGAGATCAAGGATATCCAGCAGCGCATCCATGCCCGTGAAAACCGCACCGACCACGTGTGCTGGAATTGCCGCAAGGCATTGGGCCGGCGCATGCAAAAGTGCCCTTATTGCGGCGAAGAACAGTAAATTTACCCTCTCCCTCCCGCGGCGGAATCGCTCGGTCGTTTTTAATGGGAAAAACGGATTCCCCCCTTGGCTTGCGATTGGGTCCGGCTTGATTTCGGCCCGGTTTGCGGGGATAATGGCTGCAGGAGAAAACATGGACCGCGAAGAATTATTCAGAAGAATCAGCGTAGCGAATGATAAAAAAATGGTGCTGGTCGTTCTGGATGGGCTGGGTGGGCTACCGCTCAAGGGGAAGACCGAGCTGGAGACGGCCCGCACACCAAACCTCGACCTGCTGGCCGCTGAAAGCGAACTGGGCTTAAGCCATCCCATCGCGCCGGGCATCACCCCGGGCAGCGGCCCGGCCCACCTGTCGTTGTTCGGATACGACCCGCTGCGTTACGAGATCGGCCGCGGTATCCTGGAAGCCCTGGGCGTCGGCGTCAGCGTCGGCAAACGGGACGTGGCCGTGCGCGGCAATTTTGCCACCCTGGAGAACGGCCTGATCACCGACCGCCGGGCCGGGCGCATCGCTTCTGAAAAAAACCGCGAGATCATTGCTTATCTGCGCACCAAGATCGATCGGATCGAGGATGCGCAAATCGGCCTCTACTCGGGTGAAGAGCACCGTTTTGTCCTGGTGTTGACCGCCGATGGGCTCAGCGACCAGCTGACCGATGCCGATCCTGAATCTGTGGGCCGGCCCCTCATGTATGCCAGGGCAAAAAATGAGGGAGCCGCCAAGACGGCCCGCATCATCAACCTGTTCATCGATCGCCTGACCGAAGAACTGAAGACTTTTCATCCGGCCAACACCTGCCTGCTGCGCGGCTACGCCCAGTACCCGGCCATCCCGGCCATGGGGAAATTGTTCAAGCTGAAAGCGGCCGCCATCGCGGTTTATCCCATGTACAAAGGACTGGCCCAGCTGGTCGGCATGGAAGTCCTCCAAACCGGACGCAGTATTGAGGATCAGATCCAAACGTTGAAAAAACATTACGCTGATTTTGATTTCTTTTTCCTTCACGTCAAGAAGACCGATTCCTACGGCGAGGACGGTGATTTTGCCGGAAAAATGTCGGTCATTGAAGAATTCGACCACTGGCTGCCGGCGCTGCTCGAGTTGCGGCCCGATGTGCTGGTCATCACTGGCGACCATTCCACTCCGGCGCTGCTCAAGGCCCATTCCTGGCATCCCAATCCGGTTTTGATCAAGGCGGCCTTTCAAAGGCAAATGCCGCTGGCGGCTCGTCTCCTAGACGCGGTTGCCGTTTCGGATCGGGGGACCCGGGTTCGCGGCAAAGGGCAGGCGGTTGAGGTCCGCGGCAAATTCGGCGAGAAAGCCTGTGCCGGCGGCATCCTGGGAAATTTCAACGCCATGGACATCCTGCCCATGATGATGGCCAACGCCCTGAAATTCATAAAATACGGTGCCTGATAGATGGCCTACCTGACGCTCACGGTCGGTGAATTGGAAACCAATGCCTACCTTTTTTACTCCGCTATCAGCCGCCGCTGTTTCATCATCGATCCCGGTGCCGAGGCCCGGGAGGTTATCGGCCGGATCGAGCGCGAAAAGCTGCTGCCGCTGGCCGTGATCCTGACCCACGGCCATGCCGATCACGTCGGAGCGGCGGCCGAGGTGATCAGCCATTTTCATATCCCTCTCTGGATTCACGAAGCCGATGAACGAATCGTGCGCTCGCAGGTCAACCGCGAATTCGCCGCCCTGTTCGGCGTCGCATTGCCGCCGCCGGCCGAACGCCTGCTGACGGACGGCGAAACGATCGGATCCGGCGACCTGGCCATGAGCGTGATCCACAGTCCGGGTCACACTCCGGGATCGATCCTTTTGCGCAGCGGCGACTTGCTTTTTACCGGCGATACCCTGTTTCAAGGCGATGTAGGCCGCACCGACCTGCCGGGCGGTGACGCGGAACAGCTGCGGGGATCATTGGACAAGATCAGGAAATTTCCCCCCGCGACCATTGTGTTGCCCGGACATGGGGAGGCCAGCACTCTGGAGCGGGAGCTGGCAACGAATCCCTATCTCTGATCATGGCCGAACCCGCCCAGCTGAGATCGCCCCTGGATCGATTTTTGCTCTACCTGGAGTATGAAAG
>JAPKZM010000326.1 GCA_026393775.1 Candidatus Aminicenantota bacterium | reverse complement strand
CCTGGAATTCCCGGAGGGGTTCGCCATCGTCCAATTGACCCGCATCATCAAGCCGGAAATCGAACCTTTCGAGAAGGCCAAGGATCAGGTGAAGCTGAAAATGCTGGCCGCGAAAAAATTGCAGCTGCAGCTGACCAAAGCCCAGACCGTCGCCGGCGAATTGCTGAAGCTGGCCGACGACAAAAAAATCGCCGCCTACCTGGCCAAGGAGAACCTCAAAGCCGAAAGCGTCACCTATCAGCGAGGGAACCAGCTGTCCACTTTCCCGGTCCAGCCAGGCTTGGATGACACCATATTCCAGATGCGCGAGAACTCGTATTCGTTTCCCATGGCCTTCGGCTCCGAGGCGGCGGTCATCGTCAAGCTGAAGAGCAAGAAAATCGCTTCGGCCGATGATTTCGCCAAACAAAAAGGCGAATTTTATCAGAAAAAACTGGCCGAAGCTAAAAACAGTTTGTTCGGCTCGTTCATCATGAGCAAAAGAAACGATTATAAAATCAGCTTCAATGCCGAAATTTTTGAAAAAATAAAAGAGTATGCCATTTCCCGATTCCGTTGAGGAGCCACCATGCAAAAGCAAGAAGTGAAAGGAATGCCCGAAGGGGCGTTCGATGTACTGCCGGCCGGCAAGGAATATGCGCCTTACATTTCCGCTGAGACGGTCATTCCCGAAGTGACCTCCCGTTCGGTCATCCTGGGACTGATCATGGCCATCGTGTTTTCGGCCGCGTCCGCCTTCCTGGGTTTGAAGATCGGACAGGTGTTCGAAGCCGCCATCCCCATCGCCATCATCGCCGTCGGGGTATCACCATTGTTCAAAAGAAGGAACACGATCCTTGAAAACGTCATCATCCAGTCGATCGGCGCCGCTTCGGGAGTCGTGGTCGCCGGCGCCATTTTCACCCTGCCGGCTCTGTTCATCCTCGGCCTCGACAAGACGATCGGCTTCGATCTCTTCAAGATCTTCATCGTCTCTTTCCTGGGCGGCACGCTGGGTGTCTTGTTTTTGATCCCGTTCCGCAAGTATTTTGTCAAAGAGATGCACGGCCATTTCCCCTTCCCCGAGGCCACGGCCACCACCCAGGTCCTGGTCGCCGGCGAGAAAGGCGGCGACCAAGCCAAGATTTTAGTCAAAAGCATGATCATCGGCGGCGTGTTCGACTTCATGGTGCATTCGGTCGGCGCGTTCAACGAGGTCTTTACCACCCGGATCTTCGGATTCGGCCGGGCCATTTCCGAGAAGGCGCGCATCGTCTTCAAGATGGACGTCCTCTCCGCCGTCCTGGGGCTCGGCTACATCATCGGCTTGAAGTACACGGCGATCATCGCCGCCGGCAGCCTGCTGTCGTGGTTCCTGCTGGTGCCGGTGATCTACTACTTCGGCCAGTACATTCCCCAGATCGTCGGCAACGGCAGCCAACTGATCTCGGCCATGAGCGCCGAGGAAATCTTCCGCACCTATGTGCGTTTCATCGGCATCGGCGCCATCGCCATGGCCGGCATCATCGGCATCTTGAAGTCGTCCAAGATCATCGTCCAAGCCTTCGGCATGGGCTTCAAGCAGATGTTCCGCAAACCGGTCGCGGGTGAAGCCCAAGTGCCCAGAACCCAGGCCGACATGAACATGAAGCACGTGATCCTGCTGCTGGGGTTGACCATCCTGGTCGTCTGGGCCTTTTTCACCTTCTCGGTGCTGAGCCCCGTGCCGCATCCCTTCAGGCTGGGGCTGATCGCCACGGTCACGGTCTTCGTGATCAGCTTCCTGTTCACCTCGGTAGCGGCGCGGGCCATTGCCATCGTCGGCACCAACCCCGTCTCGGGCATGACCATGATGACCCTGATCCTGAGCAGCCTGGTGCTGGTCGGCGCCGGCTTGAGCGGGCAATTCGGCATGTACGCCGCGCTGCTCATCGGCGGCGTGGTTTGTACCGCCTTGTCCATGTCGGGCGGTTTCATCACCGACCTGAAGATCGGCTACTGGCTGGGTTCCACTCCGCTCAAGCAGCAGAAATACAAGTTTCTCGGCATCCTGCTTTCCGCGCTGACCGTAGGCTTGGTCATTTTACTCTTGAACAAAACCTACGGCTTCACCGGCAGTGCCGCCCTGTCCGCGCCTCAGGCCAATGCCATGGCCGCACTGATCCAACCGCTGATGAACCCGGGAGCCCAGGTTCCCTGGCTGCTCTACGGGGTCGGCATTCTGACCGCCCTGATCATGGAGCTCATCGGGGTGCCGCCGCTGGCTTTCGCCCTGGGCATGTACATCCCGTTGGAATTGAACACGCCGCTGGTCGTCGGCGGTTTGATCGCCCATCTGGTCGCCCGCTCGAGCCGGGACAAGGGACTGGCTACCAAGCGCTACGATAAGGGTATTCTCATCGCTTCGGGTTTCATCGCCGGCGGGGCGATCATCGGCGTGATCGCCGCCATCATGAAATACCTCGATCTCGAGCGCTTCGTGCGCCTTGGCTGGGCCGACACCTCTAAGGGCGAACCGATCGCCCTGGCCATGTTCATCCTCCTCTCCATCTACCTCTACATCGATTCACGCCGTGCGAAAAAGGAGGATTAATGGAGAAGGAAAAGATCGCCCAGGCCATTGAGATCCTGGGCGAATCGGACATCGACCTGTGGATGGTCATCGACCGCGAGTCGGGGATCATCTCCGACCCGGTCATGGATTTCGTCGTCGGCTGCCACGCGACCTGGCTCTCCTTTTTCCTTTTCTCCAGGAACGGAGAGAAGCACGCCATCGTCGGCAATCTCGACGTGGAGACCTTCCGCCGTGCCGGGCTCTTCGATAGTGTAGCCGCTTACAAGGGCAGCCCCAAGGACGACCTGCTGCGACTCCTGCGCCGCCTCGACCCCAAGAAGATCGCGATCGACTACTCCCGGGACTGCGCCGCGGCCGACGGCCTGACCCACGGCAACTACTTGAATCTGCTGGAACTGCTGAAGGGGACCGATTTCGCGGGCCGGCTGCTCTCCG
>JAPKZM010000262.1 GCA_026393775.1 Candidatus Aminicenantota bacterium | reverse complement strand
AGGGTGATCAGGTCGGTGCTGAACGAGCCCAACGGGTAATCGGCCACGGCGCCGCCGCCGGAAATGTACAGGCCGCCGTAGACCGCCCATTTGTCTTTCGTGTAGGCGGCATAGAAATTGGGCAGGAAGGCGTCGATGCCGTGCTGGGTGAAGGACCGCTCGCCGGCGCCGAGCTGCAGGTCGTAGGTGTGCCGGGGTTTGCGCAATAGCGACTGGTTGCCCAGGTTAAAGTGGAACCCTGCGCTCAAGCGGACCAGGGCGGCCGGATTGTAAACGACGATATCGGCCGAGTCGCTGGCGGCGTTGCGGGCGGGCATGCGCATCCACTCCACGCTCAGGTTGGTCAGGTTGTCCACTTGCGCCGGCAGGGTTGCCGAGAAATAGAACAGGACGGCCAAGGCGATCCATACTTTGGACATTTTTTTCATCGCGTCCTCCTTGCCGGGATTGATTCATCTCCAGGCGGATGCTGGAGAATATTTTATGGAAAGGAGATTTTTTTTACAACTGGCAAATTGACAGGACGGAAAATTTCGTTTATAAGGGCTTGAAGGTAAACCATGAGAGCCATATTCATCGCCGTCGGCAGCGAATTGCTGGACCTGGACCGCATCGACACCAACTCGTTGTACGTGGCCCGGCGTTTGCGGGAAAAGGGGATATTGATGGACATGAAGGTGGTGGTCGGCGACCACATGGATCACCTTTCCTGGCTGGTGAAGAAATCGTGCCAGCGCGCCCAGCTGGTCATCATCAGCGGCGGGTTGGGACCGACCGAGGACGACATCACCCGCGAAGCGGTGGCCGCGGCCTTGAAAAAAAAGCTGGTTTTTCAGGAGTCGATCGTCGCCGACCTGCAAAAGATCTTCCAGCGCCGCGGCATGGCCATGCCCGAGATCAACACCCGCCAGGCTTTCGTCATCGAAGGCGCCGAGGTCATCGCCAATCCGGCGGGGACGGCCCCCGGCCTTTACCTGACCGAAGCCAACTGCCAGGTGCTGCTGCTGCCCGGCCCGCCCAACGAACTGGTCCCGATTTTCGAGGACGTTTTCGCCAGGCACATCGCCCCGGCCGCCAATTACTTCATTTACAGCCGCACCTTCAAGCTGACCGGCATCAGCGAATCGGAAGCCGATGCCAGCATCGCCGACATCTATCGCAAATATCGCAACCCGCTGACCACGATTTTGGCGTCACCGGGAGTGATCGAGCTCCATTTTTTGGGGCGTTCGAAGAATTCCGACGAGGAAGCCCGGAAACTGACCGATGAGTTGGCCGAAAAGGTACGCGACCGGCTGAGCCGCTTTATTTTTGCCGACAAGGACGTTTCGCTGCCCGAGGTCATCGTCGCCGAGTTGAAGCGGCGCCAGTTCACCCTGGCCGTGGCCGAGAGCTGCAGCGGCGGCGGTTTGGGCAACCTGATCACCAACGTGGACGGGAGTTCCGAAGTGTTCCTGGGCGGAGTGATCGCATACGCCAACAGCTTGAAGACCGGCCTCCTGGGCGTAACGGCAGAGGTGCTGAATAAATACGGGGCCGTTTCCACGCAGACGGCCCAGGCAATGGCAGTCGGCGTCAAGCGCTTGTGCGGCGCCGCCATCGGACTGGCCATCACCGGCATCGCCGGACCGGGAGGCGCGACCCCGGACAAACCCGTTGGTCTTGTCCATATCCATTTGCACGCCGCAGACGACGACAAAGGCGCGCGCCAGCTTTTTTCCGGCGGCCGCGAGGCGATTAAGCTGAGGAGCGAGTATGCCGCGCTGAACCTGGTCCGAGAGCACTTGAAAGGGCTCGATAACCAAGTGAGCTAGTCGTCATGCGCGGCTTGCCGACTACCACCGACACTTTTTACCATGGGAAAGTGGTGATCAAGCAACTGAAGAAAGGCTACCGCTTCGCCGTGGATTCGCCCATCCTGGCGCATTTCCTGCCTCGCGCCGTTGCCCCGGCGCTGGAGATCGGCTGCGGCGTGGGGGTAGTCTCGTTGCTGGCGTTGCAGCAAAACAAATTTCCGGCGGTCACCGGCATCGAGATCCAGGAAGTTTTTTGCCGCCTGGCCGAGGAGAATGCCGCTGTCAATGGCCTGAGCGAGCGCTTCCGGATCATCCATGGCGATTTCAACCGCATCCATGCCGGCCTGACCAGCGTGCAGACCATCTTCTGCAATCCGCCCTTCTTCAAGGCCAGCCAGGGGCGGGTCAGCCCCGATCCGACCATCCGCATGGCCCGCTTCGAGATCACCCTGACCCTGGCCCGCCTGCTGCGCGGCTGCAGCGCCGTCCTGGCCTCGCGCGGGAAGCTCTTTTTGATTTATCCCTTTTCCCGGTTGGAGGAATTGCTCACTGAAGCCAGGGCCAACGGCCTCTTCCCGGCAAGGATCCGCCCGGTCCAGCCTTTCGCCGCCGCACCCCCCGATCGTTTCCTGGCGCAACTGGGAAGGACAGAAGGGCGCTGCCAGCACGAGGAATCCCTGGTCATTTTCAAGGCCAGGGGAATTTATACTTTGGAAATGGAAAGAATATTCAGCGGCGATTAACGGGATCCAGTCCGGCAGATCATTATTCCGTGCTTTAATCTTTAGCGAGGCGGGCAGCTTCCAGGTTCGGGAAAATCAAGAAAAACTTGTCGAAGCCGGCTATGGCAAACACCTCGGTGATGCGCGGCGATAGGCTGAAGAGCCGCAGCGTTCCTCCCTTTTCCTGGATCAGCTTGAGCAGGACCAGCAGCGCCCCCAGCCCGGAGCTGCTGATATATTCCAGGGCGGAACAGTCGACTAGGATCCTCTGCTCGCGCTTGCCGAGCTCCTGCATGTAATTCTTAAGGCTTTCTGAATTCTCCGAATTCACCCGGCCGATGATTTCCACCAGAGCGAACGAATCGATTTTGCCTTCGCGGACCTTCATGTGCGTTTCTCCTCTTTTTCCAGGCGTTTGATCAGGATCAAGCGGTTGCCGGCCGGCCGGCGCTGGTAGCGGACCTGGTCCAACAGCCGCCGCACCAGATGGATGCCCAGACCGCCGACGCGGCGCTCGGACAAGGCGGCGGTGATGTCGACCGCCGGCGCCAGCAGCGGATTGAAAGGACGGCCGTCATCATCAATGCTGATACGGACGCTGTCCCGGTTGCCCTTGAAGCGGACCACGATTTCATGGGGATGCGTATCGTCATAGCCATAACGAACGATGTTGGTGAAGACCTCATCCAGCGCCAGGTCGATCTTGAACTCGGTGTCGGGATGGATGGACCGCCGCCGGCAGAACTGCTGGACGACGTCGTGCAAGCGGGCCAGCGCCGCCAGCGAATTGGGCAGTTTCACTTCCACGTTCTTATCCGTGTTCATCGTCGCATCTCTTCCACATTATAGCTATTTTCCCCGGGAAAGCAAACCAGCAAAGCCTCGCTTGACAATTGCCAATCGTATTTCTATACTGGATTGAATGGGGTGGAGGAAACGGATGATTTTTTCTCGCAGAACAAGCCATTCGTTGGCGAACGATCCCGGCTTCGCTGTGGCCGGCCTGCCATGAACCTGATCTCGGAAAAGTTCTATTTATTCATCACATCATCCTTCGCCCCGAAGCAGAAGGCGGAATTGTTCGAATACATATGCAAACACTACCAGCGGCGCATCACCTTTTATGTCAGCCAGATCATTCCCCGCGATCATGACTACTACCAGGACGTCTGCCAGGAGGTGATGCTGAAGATCTACAACCATCTCGATGCTTTCAATCCGCTCCATTCCTTCAAGGCTTGGGTGTTCAAGATCGTCCGCCATCAGTGCCTCGACCTGATCAAGAGCAAGGAAGAAAAAGGGCGCAAGCTCCACCAGGGCGATCCCGACCTCATCGGCGGTGGAGCGGGCGCCAATCCGGAGCAGCGCTTCCTGCGCCAGGAGTTGCGGGAGCAGATCGGCCTCGTCATCGGCGCGCTGCCGCCCCTTGAGCGTGAAATCTGCTACCTGCGCTTTTATGAAAACTTGAAATACAGGGAAATCGGCGCCATCATCGGGTCGGATGTGGACGCGGTCAAGGCCAAGATCCATTCCCTGAAGGTTGACCTGCGCCGTCAGCTGAAATAGCGATTTTTTTCAACATTTTCCGATTGCTGTCGTCTATAGTGGTAGACAGGAAATTGAGATGAAGATCGAACGCGAATTAAAAAAGTATTATCAGAGCCAAATCTATAAAAACGGGGAGGTTTTTTTCATGGAAAAAAAGAAAAAAAAGTTGATCTTGGGGATTTCGGGAGTGCTGGTTGCCTGCTGCGTGATCGGTTATTTCGCGTTTTTCTATCCCTGGCCTGCAAGTCTTGACAATTCCGCCACCGCGGGGACCATCGGCGGGGTCGAAAAAGTCAACCGCCAAAGGGTCGAGCAGATCGCCGAAAAGGACGTGGTACTGAGCGATGCACAACTTCAGCAGCTCCTGCAGAATGATCAGGTCCAGAACCTGATTCACAACAAGGCGTTCCAGCGGGCGATGCAGAACCGGGCCTTCGCCGGGCTGATGGCCGATCGTCGCTTCGCCGGACTGATGGCCGATCGCCGCTTCGCCGGGCTGATGGCCGACCAGCGTTACGCCGGACTGATGGCCGACCAGCGCTATGCCGGACTGATGGCCGACCAGCGTTTCGCCGGGCTGATGGCCGACCAGCGCTACGCCGGGCTGATGGCCGATCGCCGCTTCGCCGGACTGATGGCCGATCGCCGCTTCGCCGGGCTGATGGCTGACAGGGCTTTCGCCGGGCTGATGGCCGACCAGCGCTACGCCGGACTGATGGCCGATCGCCGCTTCGCCGGGCTGATGGCCGATCGCCGCTTCGCCGGGCTGATGGCCGACCAACGTTACGCCGGGTTGCAGGCTGCCGAACGGTCGGCCGCTTTGATGGCCGACCAGCGCTACGCCGGCCTGATGGCTGACCGCCGCTTTGCCGGGCTGATGGCCGACAAGGCGTTTGCCGGGTTGATGGCCGACAGGGCTTTCGCCGGGTTAATGGCTGACAGGGCCTTCGCCGGATTGATGGCTGACAAGGCTTTCGCCGGACTGATGGCCGACAAGGCTTTCGCCGGATTGATGGCCGACCAGCGCTACGCCGGCCTGATGGCCGACAGGGCGTTTGCCGGGTTAATGGCTGACAGGGCCTTCGCCGGACTGATGGCTGTCAGGGCTTTCGCCGGGTTGATGGCTGACAGGGCTTTCGCCGGGTTGATGGCCGACAAGGCTTTCGCCGGACTGATGGCTGACAAAGCGTTTGCCGGACTGATGGCCGACAAGGCTTTCGCCGGACTGATGGCTGACAAGGCCTTCGCCGGACTCATGGCCGATA
>JAPKZM010000274.1 GCA_026393775.1 Candidatus Aminicenantota bacterium | reverse complement strand
TGTTGACATGCGATTGGTGAAGAATTACCATGGCGGCCATGAAGCTGGAACCGTTCGCCCTGGAAAGATTTTTCGCGCGCCATGAATTCACAGCCGCTCATGTACTGTGCGCCTCGGACTGCGAAACTTTTACCATCAGGGAATTGCTGGCCTTGGAAACGGGAGCCGAGGAAAAATTCGCCGCCTTGCGCCTGGGCTATACCGAAACCGCCGGTAATCCCGAATTGCGCCAACAAATCGCCAATTTGTACCAGGGAGTTACTGCCGCTGACATCCTGGTCTTTGCCGGGGCCGAAGAGGCCATTTTTATTTTTATGAACGCGGTGCTGAATTCGGGGGATCGCCTGCTGGTCCATTCCCCGTACTATCAGTCCCTGGTCGCCGTTGCCCGCGGCAACGGCTGTCAGGTAACTCCTTGGCAAACCAGCCAGGAAAACGGCTGGAAATTGGACCTTGGCTTCCTGGAGCGTTCAAGCACGGCCGCCACCCGGGCGCTGGTAGTGAATTTCCCCCATAATCCTTCGGGATATTTACCGGGCCGCGATTTTTTTGAGCGCTGCCTGCAACTGGCCGCAGCCCGGGGCTGGCTGGTCTTTTCCGATGAAGTCTACCGCTTTTTGGAATACCAGCCCGAAAACAGGCTGCCGGCTGCCTGTGAACTGTATGAAAACGGCGTTTCCCTGGGCGTGATGTCCAAATCATTCGGCCTGGCCGGATTGCGGCTGGGCTGGGTGGCCTGCCGCAACCGCGCCGTGCTGGAAAAAATGGCGACTTTCAAGGATTATACGACCATCTGCACGGCGGCGCCGAGCGAATTTCTCGCGACCCTGGCCTTGCGCCACCACGTGACCATCCTGAAGCGCAACCGGGAGATCATCGCCCGCAATCTGGAGCTGCTGCGCGTTTTTATGCGCCAACACAGCGGGCTTTTTTCCTGGCAGGAACCTCTGGCCGGGCCGGTGGCTTTTCCCCGCGTCAATTTCGCTGAAGCCAGCGACGATTTCTGCGCCGACCTGCTCGAGAAACATGGCGTGCTGCTCTTGCCCGGGCGCTTGTTCGCCGCCGCGCCGGACCAATTCCGCATCGGTTTCGGTCGCGGTGATTTCCAGGCGGGATTGGAAAAATTAGCGGCCTATATGCGTGAGAATTGCTGAGCGGATTTTTTTAATTTTTCTCTGCCGGGTGGTAATGGACGTAAACCTTGCGCACCATTTCGATCTTTTCGGTCAGGAGTTTTTCGACCCGGGTGGCGATGGCGTCGCCGCTGTACACGTCCTGGCCGCCGTCGATGCCGATGGTCAGGTTGATCACGAAATAGGGGCCGAAACGGTGGGCATGGATCTCCTCGATTTGCTTGATTTCCCCCACCTTGGCCAGCACCGACCTGATCTTCTTGTCCAAAAAATGACTGGGGACCGAGTCCATCAGGTCGGCCGTGGACTGGCGCAGAATCCCGATGCCGGTGCGCAGGATCAACAGGGCGACCAGGGCCCCGGCCAAAGGATCCACCCAGGGATACCCCCGACGCGCCAGAAAGATTCCCAAGCTGGCGGCCGCGGCCGAAAGCACATCGTTGCGGTGGTCGAAAGCCAGGGCGCGGATGGCCAGGCTCCCGGTTTTTTCTCCAACGGCTCGGGTATATATGGTCAAGACGATCTTGCTGGCGACCGTAAAGAGTCCCATCCATAGGGCGCTCAGGCTGGCTCTGTTGACATCGGCGATCCCATTCACCTGGTCGAAAATGTTATTGACTGCCGTCCAGAAGATGGCAATGGCCGTGGTGATGACGAACGAGCCCACGGTCAGGGCGGCGATGCTCTCCATTTGCCGGTGGCCGTAGGGGTGTTCGGGATCGGGTGGCCGTCCGGCCAGCTTCATGAATATTTTTACCACGATATAATAGGCGACATCGGAGGTGGAATTGATGCCGTCCGAAAGTAGGGCCGTGCTGTGTCCGGCGATGCCGAAGACGGTTTTGCCTACCGCCAGGATGGTGTTCCAGAGCAACCCCAGGTTGACTACGGTCTGGCCTTTTTTCTGGCGCTGCAGCGTGTCGGGGCCTTCGGCCGGCAGAAATTCGTTCACCACTTTTTCCATATTATTTCCTTGTCGGATGAAGCGGTCTGATCAGGAACCGATGCGGAAGGCACGGTAGTGCTTGAAGCTCCAGTGCAGCTCCTGGATGGTCACCTTGACGATGCCGGTGACAGGGATGCATAGCAGCAGGCCCATGATGCCGAACATTTCCCCGCCGATAAAAATGACGATGATGACCAGCAGCGGATGAATCTCCAGGCT
>JAPKZM010000294.1 GCA_026393775.1 Candidatus Aminicenantota bacterium | reverse complement strand
CCCAGGATATCATCACCCGGGACAACGTCTCGGTCAAAGTGAACGCCGTGGTCTATTTCCGGGTGGTCGAACCCAAGCGGGCGGTCATCGAGGTTCAGGACTACATGTACGCCACCTCGCAGCTATCACAAACTACGTTGCGTTCGGTTCTGGGTCAGGCCGACCTTGACGAACTGCTCTCGGCACGCGACAAACTCAACTCACGCTTACAATCGATCATCGATGAACACACCGACCCCTGGGGCATCAAGGTGTCCATGGTGGAAATCAAACATGTCGATCTGCCCCAGGAAATGCAAAGAGCCATGGCTAAGCAGGCTGAAGCCGAAAGAGAACGGCGCGCCAAAATCATTCACGCCGAAGGTGAGAACCAGGCATCGGCCAAACTTCTCGAAGCGGCCAATACCCTTTCCCAGAATCCTACCTCTATTCAGCTGCGTTATCTGCAATCACTGGTCGAAATCGGCTCAGAAAATTCCACCACCATCGTTTTCCCCATGCCTATAGATTTGCTGAAAGGATTATTTGAAAAAAAGTAAATGGAAAAAACCTATTTTGACATCCGGGTCACTTTTGTTCACGTGGTCATTTTTTTGATCGCCGTGATCGCCATCGGCATCTTTCTTTTTTACATGGGCTACCAGGCCGGGCACCGTCTGGGTGATCAACCGGCCGCCAGCGGCGCCGAAGCCGGCCAAAGCGAGCCGGCCGCTGCGGACCAGGAAAAAATCAGCCTGGTCGATGAAAAGCCGGTCCGGTCCGTCAATGACAAGGCGAACGGCAAGCAATCGATCCCCGACGAGATGAAGCTGCACGAAAAACAACTGCCCAAGGAAGCCCCCTTGGCTGCTGGCAAAAACGTGTTCGCTGACCAGAACTATGCCATCCAAGTGGGCGCGTTTTCCGATTTTGCCAATGCTCAGAAATACAGCGAAAAATTCGCCAGATTAGGCTATCAGACCGAAATCATCGTCGAAACAATCAACAGGAAAAAATTGCACACCGTCCGGGTCGGCAGCTTTGTAACCCTGGCCGAGGCGCAAAAAGAGAAAGACAGGCTGGAAGGCCTGGAGAAAAAGCAATTCAAAATAAAAAAAGGCCACTGACCCTCAAACCTTTCTTGTTGTGGCTGGCCGCGAGCTTGGCCTACGGTTTGGCGTTTCCCAAAGCCCAGGTCGCTTTTCTGGCATTCGGATTTCTAGTCCCCCCGCTCCTGCTCGCTGAAAAGCAAACGAAGGGCAGGGTATTTCTGACTTTCTTTTCATTCGCCTTTCTCTCCAACCTGATCATCCTATACTGGATACCGAGGGTCATGATCAAGTATGGCGGCACAACGTTGACCTTGGGCATCACCGGCCTGATGTGCCTGGTCGCTTTTTTATCCATTTTCTCCGGACTGGCCGGCATTTTGATCCAGCATAAAATCGCTCACGGTTCCCCCTGGGGACTGGCCGCCTGGATTCCGGCCATCTGGATCGGCAAAGATCTGCTGATCGAAAAAACTATCAGCGGTTTCCCCTGGTGCCTGGCCGGATATTCCCAATATAAAAATATTTATTTTATCCAGGCCGCGGAAATAGGCGGCATTCATCTCGTTTCATTTTTGCTCATCGCCGTCAATGTCCTGCTGTACAATTTCTTGAAAACAAAAAATAAAAAATTTTTGCTCGCTTTGCTGCTTGTTTTTCTAATCATTTATGGCGGCGGTTACGGACTGCTGCAAAAGCACGACCGATCGTCCCGGGCGGTCCCCTGGCACCGGGCCGGAATTATCCAGCCCAACAGCAACCATGACCTCGTATTTGATTTCATCACCATCCCGAGGACCCTGGAAAAGCTTTTCGATGCTTCAGCGGTTTTGAAAGGACAGGGAGCGGAGTTGGTCATCTGGCCCGAATTCACCGTGCCGATCTATCCCCTGCAAAATCCCAAATACCAAAAGCAATTTGCTGCATTCAGCGAACACGTTGTTCCGCTGCTGGCCGGATTCACCGATTTTCAGAATTTTGAAAACGCCTTTAACTCGGTCATGCTCTTTGACGGCGACAAAATTGAAAAGTACGACAAGTTTCATTTGACTCCCTTTGGCGAATATGTTTTGTTCCGGCGCTGGCTGTTCTTTGTAAAAAAGATCACCGACCAGATAGGGGATTTTACTCCGGGAAAAACCTTGCATAACCTCAACTTCGCCGGCCACCAACTGTCCACCCCGATTTGCTACGAGATCATCTATCCCGAGCTGAGCCGCACCCTGATCGCCCGCGGCGGCGAAGTGATCATCACCATCTCCAACGACTCCTGGTTCGGGAAATCGTCGGCCCCCTACCAGCATCTGGCCATGGCCGTTTTCCGCAGCGTCGAGAACCGCCGCTACCTTCTGCGCTCGACCTCCAACGGCATTTCGGCCTTGGTGGATCCAGCCGGCCGCATCATCTACCAATCCCCCTTGCACCAACCCGACCAGTTCATGGCTTCATTTCGTTACCTGAAACACAAGACCTTTTTCACCCGCTATGGATATCTTTTCCCCTATCTTTGCGTGCTGCTGGTTTTACTGGACGGTTTGTGGACACTGGTAAAAAAAGCAAAAGGAAAGTCTCTCCGACCCGATCGATCAAAAAAACTACCCGCCTGAATTGATCCTGCTAAAACTTTATGCGCAAACCAGCCCGGGCACTGAAACCGGAAAAATCGACCACGGCCTCGCGAACATCAGAATATTTTGGATCATCGGGAAATTCCTTCATCGGAAAAAGCATAGGGAACCTGCCCTCAGGAGCGTTGGCATTAACGAAATAAATCGTGACGGAATTGGATTCGCTCGGTTCATCGGAATATTCGTCGATCGCCATGCCCGAAAATCCATCCACACGGGCATAGCGGCCAATGGCTTCAATGAAAAAAAACAGTTTTTTAGATAGTGAAATTTCAAGCGCCGCCCCGCCCTGAAAGCCGACACAGCCAGCCGTGGTTTCGGCGGTGAGGGTTGACCAACCATCAGGAGAAGCCATACGCAATTCATAATGGAAGCGGACCGGATAGTAGGCGCCGCCGCCATGAAGAAACAGGTTCACTTTCCTACCCAGCGGCTTATCGAAAAAAAGACCAAGTTTGAGCGGTATGGCCGATACATTCGGCAGGTAAGAAAAAACGATATATCCGTCGCCGCCAGGATCGCTAAATTTAGTTTCACTGGTCCGCGCTATTTTCAAATAGTCGATGCCCAAGGCAATTCCCCAATGGGATTGGAGGTAAAGCAGAATGTCGCAGCCGCCATTGATGCCGGCATGCAGCGGTTTGTATCCGCCGGTTTTGATCGTGTCGGGTGGAAAAATCACCGCCTGCCAAAGATCAAGGGAACCCGACAAGCCGGGATTGACGTCGCCGCCGGTAATGTAACCCAGGCCGCCATACAAGCGAAGCCCTATGCCCAATCCCTTGCGGGCCGGCTTGACTGGCGCGGCTTCGATTTTCACCGGCAGCTTGGAGGCGAGTTTTTTATTTTCGTTCTGACTCTTGGCCGGCAACCCTAAAAAAACAAACATCAAGATAGTGATCAGAACTGAAAGTTTTGCCCTGCACTTCATCGTTCCTCCTCATCCCTAACCTTCACAAACTTCATTAGAATTTATTTTCTGCGCCATGCCCTCGCGCGACACGTTACGCTGATTGCGCGCTGCATCCATTCTAAGATAATTCTATTTATTGTCAATTTTAGCAACCATACTTTTAGAAAATCATTACAAAAAATTCTCCAAGATTGTTTTTTGATTGATCCAAGAATGAGTCCTGGGGGAAAAAGCCGCGCTACCAGCCCTGAAGGTTGTAAAAAAAGTCCCCGGTGGAACCGATGGTCTGAAAGCGTTCGGCCGGGATGTTCAGGGACCTTGAAACGCCCATAAAATAATTCAGATTAAAAAGCGGGATGAGGGGCAAGGAGGCCAGCCAGCATTCATGGGCGTTCAGGTATATCTGCCGGCGTTTTTTTTCATTCATCTCGCGCAGGCCGGACTCGAGCAAAGCGTCCATTTTCGCATCCGCAAATCCGGCGTAATTAAAATAACCCGAACTGGACAGGATATCCTTGAGGTTCCAATCCATGTCCAGGAGAAAAGCGGAAACGGCCAAATCGAAATTGCCTTGCTTCAGATACTTTAGAAAAGTCTGGTACTCGACGAAAACAGGCTCCAGTTCGACGTTGAAGGCCTTCATTTCCTCGCATAAAAACAAAACCAAATGCTTGCGCAAAACCGACTCGCTGTTGGCCAATATCCGCAAACGATGGGTCGGGGAGATGGAAACGGCCGGCAGCGGTTTGACAGGAACCTTTCCGCTTAAATAGAGGAAAGGAGAAAAAACTATTTCTCCGGCTCCTTTTAGAAACGTATCCAGGAAAGGGGAAGCCAGCAAACGATTGTAAAACAATCTGCGCAAATTCAGATCGCTGCGCGAGTTTTTCAGATTAAAGACCAGGTACGTATAGCCGAATTTTCTGTAGCGCAGGAGGTCGAAGCGCTTGCGCCATTGGGGCAGCTGCTGATAGGATTGCACATCGTCCGCCTGCACATCAACCGCGTCCAGTTCGTCGTTGAGCAATTTCAACGGCCCCTGCTGGGGATCACGCAGTACCGAATACACGATCTGATTAAATGAAGCTCGGTTCAAACAATAGGGATTTTCCTTTAAAACGATGGTCCGCGGTTCTTCCACCCTCTCTATTTGGTAAGGACCGCAACCTAGGGGAAGGCGCGACCTGAATTTACCTGGATCCAAGCCGCGGATTTCAGCGGCGCTCAAGATCTTGAAAGTCAAATAGTTTTTCCAGGGAGCATATTTTCCCTTCAGCTTGATGCGCAAGTTCAAGGGATCAACCACAGCGGTTTTTTCGATGAAAGCCAGATCGGAAAGATACGGATACTCATAAAGGGGATCTTTCAGCAGTTCGATCGTGGCCACGACATCCCGGGTCTGCAAGGCGGCACCATTGGCGAAGTGAATACCTTTTTTTAAAGTAAGTGAAATCAACAGTTGCCCTTCGTCCCAGCCCACGGCATCCACCAGCTCGGGACGGATTCCGCCGACTTGGTCGAAATAAAACAAGGCCTGATGTATTTTGTTCATGATCCCTTGAGTCGTCTCGCTGGTCGCATAAACGGGATTCAGAACCGACGGGAAATCAAAGCAGCCGAGCCGCAAAACCCGGGGTTCAGCGGCCGGCAAAAAAAATGGAAGAAAAACAAGGAGGCACAGGCAACGCCGGGAAAGATTCAAAATCGATCCTTATTTGACCAGGCGGATTTCACTGATTTCGGGGACCTTCTCCTTCATGACCTGTTCCACGTAACCCTTGATGGTGAAGGTGCTCATCGGACACCCGAAGCATGCCCCCTTGAGGCGGACCAGAACGGCTTTTTCCTCGGCAAGCACATCAACCAATTCAATATCGCCGCCATCTCCCTGCAAAGCCGGACGAACGGCTTCGATCACGGCGCTGACTTTTTCTTTCAATTCCATTTCGTTCTCCTTAAGCGAATTTTAACCCAGCAAAGCTGCGAAGTCCCCTACAAGGGGGGATAAGAACCTTTAATAAAAAACTATCCATACTTAGTGTGAAGATAATTTTTTCAAAGGTTCTAACATCTCGCGTAGAGCATGTAAGGCTTTTTCGGCAATAGCAGGGTCGACGGTGATTTCATACTTTTCTTCATTCAGGGCATCATAAACGTCTCGCAGCGTAGTGCGCTTCATGTTGCTGCAGATTTTTGCCGTACCGGGCGGATAAAAAGTCTTGCCGGGATTTTCCCTCTTCATCCTCTCCAGCAAGCCCTGTTCTGTGGCCACGATGAATTCCGTTTGCGACGAACGCGAAACGAACTTCAGCATGCCGCTGGTCGACAGGACTTCATCGGCCAGAGCCGTGACTTCCGGGCACACTTCCGGATGAACGATCACTTTCGCCTGAGGATAACGGCTCCGCATTTCGATGATTTCTTCCTCGCTGATGCGCCAATGAACATAGCAAAAACCCTCAAACAAAAACATTTTTTTATCGGGAACCATTTTTTGCACATAGTTGCCCAGGTTCTCGTCGGGAATAAAGATGATTTCCCGGGCCGGAATATTGGCCACGACCTGGACCGCGTTGGCCGATGTGCAGCAGACATCGCTTTCGGCCTTGATTTCGACCGACGAGTTGACATAGGTCACCACCATGGCCTGCGGGTGCTGACGCTTCATTTCGCGCAAGTCGTCCAGGGTGATCATGTCGGCCATGGGACAGCCGGCGTCCAGGCGCGGCAGCAAGACTTTTTTCCCCGGAGAAAGGATCTTCGCCGTTTCAGCCATGAATTTCACCCCGGCAAACACGATGATCGCCTGGGTCAATACGGCCGCTTTCCTGCTCAACTCTAGGGAATCACCCAAAAAATCGGCGCACAGCTGCACGTCCTCGATTTGGTAGTTGTGGGCCAGGATGACAGCATTTTTTTCCTTTTTCAGCCTGGCAATTTCCCGAGCCAACCCATTCTTTTCCAGCATGCTTGTCCTTGCGCTTATTTTATGCTTTTTTAGCCAATCAGTCAAATGTTAAAAATTAACCAAATGACTTCCGCTGCTGCGCTCATTGGACGGCCATTACGATTTTTTCAGCAAAATGGCCTTCCAGCCGGCCGGAAATAGTGTATAATAGCACCTGGAGATAGAGCAAATGAAAAATCCATTTTTTTCAATTGGTTTGCTTCTGCTGTCGGGTCTGCTTTTTTCCCCGGCCTGCTCCATTAAAAAGATCGCCATGAATCAAGTCGCCAACGCCCTGACCGGACCATCTTCCAGCACGGTGTTCAGCGGTGATGACGACCCGGATTTGGTGGGCGACGCCCTGCCTTTCGCCATCAAAATGTATGAATCCCTGATGGTTGCCAATCCCGGACATTCTGGACTGAGACTGAGGACGGGGAGTCTATACATCATGTACGCCAACGCCTTCCTGCAGTCCCCGGCGCTCATGCTTCCTGCCAGCGAATTCAAGCTGCAGGAATTCAATTACCAGCGCGCGAAAAAACTGTACCTGCGCGGACGCGATATCATCCTTTCAGCGCTGGAGCATAAGTATCCCGGCTTCAAACAGAATCTGCAAAAAAAATTATATACCCAGGCCTTGGCCGCCACGAACAAAAAAGACGTGCCTTTGCTTTATTGGGCCGGGGCCGGCTGGCTCGGCGCTTACGCCATCGACCCCTTTGATATGGACCTGGGAATGACCCTGCCGGCCGCGGCCGCCTTGATGAACAGGGTCCTCGAGCTGGAAGCAAATTATTCCGGCGGCGCCATCCACGAATTTTACATTCTCTATTACGGATCATTGCCCGACTACATGGGCGGGAGCTTGCAAAAAGCACGCGAGCATTTTGAAAAAGCGATTGCCGTCTCCGCCGGCAAATCTTCGACTCCCTACATCGCGCTGGCGACCACCGTCTCGGTCAAGGAACAAAACCTCGGGGAATTTAGGTCATTGCTGAAGCAGGCGTTGGCCATCGATCCGGATAGCGATCCGGAAAACCGCTTGTTGAATATTTTGAACCGGCGCAAAGCGCTTTGGCTCAGCGAACACGCCGACGATTTTTTCCTGGAAACGGAAACAACGGATAGTGAAAACAAGGAGTAGAAATCATGAAGCGGATCAGAAGCATCATTCTGTTGCTTTTTCTCCCCCTGCTCGCTAGCGCGCAAATAATAAAGATCGGCAGCATCGCCCCGGACCGCTCTCCCTGGAACGAAGCACTGAAAGAGATCGGCCGCGAATGGGAAAAAATAACCAACGGCCAAGTGGTATTGAAAATCTATCCGGGCGGGATAGCCGGCGACGAAGACGACATGATCCGCAAAATGAAATTCGGAACCCTGGGCGGAGCCGTCCTGACCAATATCGGGATCACAGATATCAATGCCGACGCTTTAGTACTCAGTGCCCCTTTCCTGTTCAATTCAGAAAAAGAATTGAGCTTTGTTATGGACCGACTGGTGCCTATTTTTGAAAAACAGAATAAAGAAAAGGGGTACCAAACCATT
>JAPKZM010000270.1 GCA_026393775.1 Candidatus Aminicenantota bacterium | reverse complement strand
ATTGTCCTTTATGGCCGGCGTGTATTTCCACTTGTAAAGGGTACTTTCCAGCAGCGACTTGATGTCGGCTGCCACATTTCCCGACATAATTTTTATTTTCGTGACAACGCCGTTTTCATCGACAAGGATCAGGGCCGGTATGGTCATGACCTTGCCGCGGTATTTGTTCTTCAGCGAAGCGTTGACCGATGGCGGGTTGCCGGAAATCTTCACCGGCTTGACCGAGACATCGTTCAAAGACACTTGCGTCCCTTCCTTGATCCTGGCCGCCTCGACCCGCTTCTTTTCGGCTTCCTGCTTCTGATTTTCCTCTTCCTTTCTATTCAGCTCATCCTGTGCTTTTTTGGCGTCCAGGTCCTTTTGGGCCTGCTCGGCTTCCGCCAGTTTCCGGACATCTTCATCCGCTTTCATTTTGACCAGCTCGTCGGATTTTTTCTTTTTCAACTCGTCCAAGCGTTGTTTTTCAAGTTCCAGAGCCTTCTTTTGAGCTTCGGTCGCCGTGGCCGCCAGCGTTTCCAATTGCTTGATCTTTTCACTCTGGATCTTGATGAGGTTGGCGAGCTCATTCTGCTGGTTCTGTCTTTGCTGTTCTTCGACCTTGGCTTTTTCTGCGCTCAGTTGCTCGGTTTTTTTGGCCTGGTTTATGAAAAAATAACCGGCGCCCGCACCGCCAAGGACTACGGCCGCGACAACGGCCCACACCCAGGGGGCGATTTTCTTGCGCTTATCCAATTCGTCCAGAATGCCGCTGACCAGGTCCTCCCGCTTGACCGCGGCGGCCGGCGGTTCTTTCTTGGGCTCGGGGATGACGTAGGCCAGTTCCTGTTTGAATATTCTATCTTCTTCCTCGACGGTTTCCCCATAGAGCGAATTCATGAAATAGGCCAGGTTGAAGGTGATGGAAGACAACTCCTCGATATGAAAATAATTGGCGATGAAATCCTTGAGCTCCTTGATGGTCAAAAACCGCTTCAGCGGATTGGGGTTGAGGGTTTTTTTGAAAAAAGTGATGAGATGGGTCAGGAAATTCTTGTCGGTCGAAGGGATCAAATGGCTGAAGGTTAAATTGTTGAACTTGGCTTCAAAATCCTCGCCGGGCATGCAGGAAAAATACTTGCCCATCAGGATCCGGTAGATCAGATAACCCAGATGGTAGATGTCCGACTGCGAGACTATTTTTTCATTCCTGAGCAATTCGGGAGTTAGCCAGGCCCCGTAGCGTTTTTCAATTTCCGCGGCGAGCGCCTCATTCCTTTCCAAGTATTGAAAAATGCCATAGTTCTTCAGGGCGATCTTGCCGTCAAAGTGGATCATGATGTTGTCCGGCGTCAGGAAACCGTGGAACGATTTTTCGCCGCTGACGATGATCGATGATCCCAGCTCGATGATGTCGGCAATGGCGACGCAAAGCGACATGGCCAGGTCAAAATTGATCGACAGGCCTTTCTTTTCTGCGTCATTGAGCATTTGTTCGATGTTTCTTCCCTTGAAATGCTCGAAGATCAGCTGACACTGCCTGTCATTGACGATGATTTTTTCAGGAGAATACAAAAAAGGGATGTTGGATTTTTTTATCCCTTCCAGGAGTATCTTAACCCGTTTCCAAATTTCGGCATGGCTGTAAATGGAGGGGCTCACTTCGCAGATGACCTTGTGGCTGACGGGCCTGCGATTCAAAACCGCGGCCCCGTGGTAATTCATCCCCATCGTGTCGGAAAACATTTCCCGGAAATACAGGTAATCGTTCGATACCTTATATTCTTTCATGTTTACCTCGCTGATAAATTTTTTATAGCCATATATATATACAAAATGAAAGTTAAATGCAATAGTAAGAACCTTAAAATAAATTGTCAAGATTTTTTGCGTAACCAATTTATTTTTAAAGGTTCTTATTCAGCTTTGCTGGGTCAAATAAAATTTTTCAACCCGCCTGCCCGGTTTGAAAATCAGGGGTGCCTGTGATAAAATTCCTTTGCCCTCAGCGGTTTTGCGGAGCTGCAAGGAGAAATTATGGCAAGCAAAATATGGCCGGCACTGTTTCTACTGCTGACTCTGTCTTTCTGCCATTCCAGATCGGCGCTGGAAGAGTCGAGGCAAATGGCCAAGGCCTATGCCGAATGCATAGCCAAGTACGACCGGCTTGCTAAAGAACTGGACCGCGGCATGAAAAATATCCGCCCCGGCCGCGACCTGGATAAGATGTTCGCCGCCTACACCCGCCTCCAAGCTGAAAAAAAAGCGGCATTGTCCGCCTTGCTCCAGGAAAAGGAGGGCCGCGCCGGCAGCGACCAGCTCGATCTGCTGCGCAGCAAGATCAAGATTGAAGTCGGCCGATTCGACGACGCCGAAAAAATCATCGACCGGCTGAGCCAAGCCCGATCCGAATTGGCGCTAGAGGCCAAGCTGCAAAAAGTGATCATCAACCTGATCCGGCGCCGCAGTACCGACGCGCAGAACTTGTTCAGAGAGATTGAACCCCGGCTGAAAAAAGATACCCAGTTTTTCGATATTTACCTGGCCTTTGCTTTTTCGAGTCCGCAACGCGCGGTCAGGGAAGAGTATTCGCTGAAATTCCTGGCCAGCCCGGATTTGCCGACAACCCTGCTGCCATATAAAACCAGGGTCTATGCCAACCTGGCAGCTCTGGCCAAGGATGAGCGGCAGCCGGAGAAAGCCAAGGAGTACCTGAAAAAAGCCATGGCTTTGAACAGCGATCCGGACCTGCAAGCCAACTTGCAGGCGGAGTTCAAGCAACTCGCCCTCCTCAACCAGCCGGCGCCTCCCCTGCAGGCGGAGACCTGGTTCAATTCCCCGCCGCTGAACCTGGCCTTCCTCAGGGGGCAGGTGGTGGTGATCGATTTCTGGGCTCCATGGTGCGACCCTTGCCGGGAAGTGATGCCCGTTCTGCTGGATGAATATCGGCAGTGGCAGGGTAAAGGCCTGCAGATCATCGGCTACAGCAAACTGTACGGCCGCTACAACGATGACACAGTAAAACGGGAAATGGTCAGTGTCGCCGAAGAACTGGCCCTTATTAAAAATTACCTGGGCAAAAAAACGATCACCTACCCAATAGCCATAGCCGTAGAAGGGCTCAGCTTTGACGCCTATGCCGTCACGGCAATCCCCACTTTGGTTTTCATCAATCGCCGCGGCGTTGTGGTTCATTTCAAGTCGGGGGCCGGCAATTCACGGCAGATCTCGGATCTGATCAAATCCTTGCTGGCGGAAAAATAATGGAAAAAATCAACTTGGCTGAACTGGAACAAAAACTGCGCTCCAGGCCTTACACCATTCTCGATTTCAGTTCTCCTGGCTGTGCCCCCTGTCAAAAAATTGCCAAAACCCTGCCGGCCACGCTGGCCGAATTGACAGGCTTAAAAATTGGCGCATATGAAGTGGATATCACCATCGAACCGGCGATCGCCAGCAAGTTCTTCGTTCTCGGAGTGCCGACGCTGATTCTGTTCAAAGGCGCGCATGAAATCGCCCGCTTTAACTCTCTGCCTAAAGCCGAAAAAATCAAACACCTGCTGTCCTGATAAAAGGACACTTTCCAACAAAAAGGGCTGCCTCAAGTTGGCATTTGGTATGCATTCAGAAAGGCAGGAGGTTAAAATGAAACGCACATTCATTTTACTGTTATTCATAGGCCTGGGAACGGGGATCCTATTTTCCCAGAGCATCAATCTTAAAATAGGGATTTTCTCGCCTTCTCTGCGCTCAGACTTGTGGGCGGACAACATGTTCAACCTGGCTTTCAACAAAGCCGACCTGCTCGATATTTATTACGGCGCTGAATTTGAAATTTTTCTCGGCCGCCATGCCTCATTTTCAATGGAAATCGGCAGTTATGCCAAGGACGTTTACACGCAGTACAGGGATTACACCTACCAGGATGACAGCCCCATCTTCCAAAATATTTCGCTGCGCATCACTCCCATCGAAGCGAATTTGAAATTTTACCCCCTTGGCCATCGCTTTGAGTTCTTCCCATATTTCGGCATCGGGGTCGGCCTTTATAGCTGGACGTACCAGCAATATGGAGAATTCGTCATATTCCCCGATGGCTTTATAGAGGAAGGCTTCGCTGAAACAAAAACCTTCAGTATCGGTTTCAATGGCCGGGCCGGCCTGGTTTTCCATATTCTTCCCAGCGTGGCATTAGCCCTGGAGGGTAAATACCAGTATTTGCGGGGCCAGCTGTCGGGGTATTTCGAAGGATTCGAATTGCTGGATCTGGGGGGAATAACAGCCACCGTGGGCCTCAATTTTTACCTGCGTTAAATCGTCTGGCGTGATGCCTGGTGCCGGATTCTGACCAGTCCTGGAGATTGACATACCCGGTTAAATATGTTACATATAGGACGGTCCAAGTTGGGCCGTTAGCTCAGTTGGCAGAGCACCGCCCTTTTAAGGCGGGTGCCGTTGGTTCGAGTCCAACACGGCTCATTTTCATGGCCCGTTCGTCTATCGGTTAGGACATAAGATTTTCAATCTTATAAGAGCGGTTCAATTCCGCTACGGGCTATACGAAATTCATCCAAGGGGCGGTTTTGCTTACCGCCCCCTTTTTTTTTCGTTGCCGAAAAAATGCTCCAGCAGGATGGGAAATTCAAATTCGAAATTCGGGGTCAGCATCCCTCTGCCTAGAGCGGCCTTGATCTTTTTGATGCTCCAGAACCTGCCGTCTTCCATCTCCCGCAGATTGAGACGCAAGGGGCTCTCGCTGCGGGCGACGAACATGTAAACCAGTTCCGACTCGCATTCGCTCTGCCACAGGTAACGGGTCAGGGGCAGGGCATTGAAATCGCGCAGGCCCAGCTCTTCTCCGGCTTCGCGCTTCAGGGCCGGTTCGATCCTTTCGCCGCTCTGCACATGCCCGCCCACGGCCGTATCCCATTTTCCCGGCGGGATCTGCTTGTGCAACGATCGTTTTTGCAAAAAAATCTGGTCTTTGGCGTTGACGATATGCAGGTGAACCACCTGATGCAGGAAGCCGGGGCGCGAATGGCAGATGCTCCTCGGCGCCTGGCCGAGGACCTTGCCTTCGCCGTCGACGAGATCGAAGTATTCCTCGTCGGCAAATAGCTCTCGCTGCTGGAGCTTTCTCCGCTTGCCGCGGGCCCACTCCGCCAAAAAATAGACACCAAACAGGATATAGAACAATCCGCCGGAAATGAACCCCCAGGCGCGCAGCGGCAGGGCGAATGCGGCGTAGACGATCAAAGCGGTATGACCCAGCATGATGACCAGCAACGCCTTCATGCTGCGCGTCATCGCCCGGACCTGCTCCTCGCCCATTTCCATGCCCTTGAGATAGCGGCGGGACATGGCCAGCATGATGTTCACCGGGGAGTAGACCGATACGCCCAGAAGGAGGCAACAGACCAGTTCCACCAAAGCCGGTTTCAGTTTGAAAAAAATGTCGTTGTCCAGCAAAAGCGAGACGCCGCCCATCAGGATGATCAGCAGGGTGTCGTACAGGACGAAACGGTCCCACGTTCTCTCTCTGGCATAGGAGACCGCCAGCTCGACGAACCCGGAGACAACAGCCACGGCCAGACCGACTTTTGTCCCCCACAGCGCGTCGGCGATGATGTAAACGACCAACGGCAGAAAGCCGGGGGCCAACGTTTTAAGTAACTGCAGCCGGGTCAATGTCGCTTCTGGATATAGGCGATCCTGGTTCTCAACTCCTCCGGGCTGACTTGCGACGTGCCGATTTTTTCCACCACAATGGAGGCGGCGGCATTGGCCAGGGCCACCGCCTCGCGCAAGGAGGCTCCGGAGACCAGGGCCAGGGTAAAAACGGCAACTACGGTATCGCCGGCGCCGGTGACATCGAACACTTCATGGCTGAAAGCGGGCAGATGGAATATCTTGCCGCCCTTGGCCGCAGCTGAAATCCCGTTGCCGCCCCTGGTAATCAGGGTGAATTGAGTGCGGTATTTGCGGCGGATATGCTGCAAGGCCAGGACGGCGTCATCATCGGAGTCGATGGCTCTGCCGAACATCGCCTCGGCTTCCTTCAGGTTGGGGGTGATAGCGGTCACGTCACGGTAAAAGGCAAAATGGGGCGGCTTGGGATCGACGATGAGGGGAATGCCTCCCGTGGCGGCCTTTTCCTTCAACATGGCCATCACCTCGGCGTTCACGGTTCCCTTGCCGTAATCGGAAACGATGATGGCATCGATCTGGGCGGAGTTCACCCGCGCCCCGAGTTGCTCCAGCAGCGCCGGATTGAGGATGATCTTTTCCTCGCGGTCGACGCGGACGATCTGTTGGCGCTGGGAAATAATCCGGGTCTTGCTGATGGTCTGATTCTGCGGATCCTGGATCAACAAATTTCCGGTTTTTTTTATCTTCAATATTTCAGCGGCAAAAGCATCGTCGCCAACGACTCCCAGCAGCAGGCCACCGGCACCGAGATGGTCGATATTGGCCACGACGTTGCCGGCACCGCCCAAGCGCAATTCTTCCGAACTGACCCTGACCACCGGTACCGGGGCTTCCGGGGAAATGCGTTCGACCTGTCCGAACACATAGCGATCCAGGATGATATCCCCGTAGACCAGGATCTTCTTTGCGGAGAAACTGGAACAGATCTCATTGACTCGTTTTGGATTGAACATGGTTCTCCCCTTTTAGGCTTAGGAAAGGCAGGCTTAAAAAATAAAACAACATGAACTTGATTTCGCTGTCGCCAAAATTGTATTCGAACAGGCCGGCGATCAGAAAGCCGATGAATGCAAAAAGGACGCCAATGGTGATGACGCGCCACTCCCCCGTTCTGGACCGCAGCGACTTGAGCAGCTGCAGGATGATGAACAAGCAGGCCAGCAGGAAACTGGCCAGGGCGAACATCCCCCTTTCAGCCAATATCTGTAGAAAATTATCGTGCAGGTGCATGTTGATTTTCTCGGCCTGGGGATGGCGGTAGCGTTTCTCGTTGCCGGCGATGACCTTTTCGATATTGCCGCTCCCCACCCCGGTCCAGGGACGGTCCTGGAAGATGCGCCATCCCGAATAGAACATGTAGATCCGGTCGCGGTTGGAACTGTCCCTCAGGTCGACGATGGACAGCACGCGGGTCCTGACCACCGACGGCGCCAGCACGACCAGGACCACCAGCAGCGGTGCCAGCGCCAGGGCGTATCGGGGCTTGAAAAAAGCAAGGAAGAGCGCCAGGGATACAGCGATGCCCAGCCAGACGTTGCGCGTCAGGGAGAAGGCGACGGCGGCCAGCATAGCCCCCAGCGCTCCCGATATGACAAGCGCCCGTTTTTTCCCATTCCCCAGCAACAGCAGCACGAAAAAAAAGATGAAGGGAAACAGCAGCAGGCCGGCATAGGTCATCCAGTGCGAGGTAAATCCCCGCAAGCGCTGCGCGAGCAAAACCTCCTTGCCGAAGCCCCTGCTGAAGGCCGTGACGATCCCCACCAGCGACGAAAATACCGCTGCGGCCAGCACGGTCCATACGGAAAGCCAAAGCCGCTTCCAGGAATCGATCAGCCAGAGATAGAGCGGGATCAGCAGGAAAATGAGCAGCTCCTTGTTGTCGCGGATGCTGGTTGCCCGATCGACCGAGAAGACGGTGGCCAACAGGGTAAAAAAGACATAAGCGGCGAAAAAATAGCAAAAAAACGGCGGCACAGGAAATTCGCCCCCGCGCAGCAAGTGATGCAGGAATATAAGCAGGATCATGGTCAAAAGGATATAGCAGCCGGCGATCGAGACATCGATCAAAAAGAGGAATGGCAGCAGCAGGGCGAAGGCCAGGTTATTTAAGGAACTTGTCGAGCGCATCACTGACCTTTTCGACCGCGATATTCCGCATGCAGGAAATTGTAGCATATTTGCATTTCCTTTGCGAGCATGGCCGGCAGGGCATGTCCAACTGCATGATCTCCACGTTCTCTTTTCTCCAGGGGCCGCTGATCTGGGGCAGGTTGGGGCCGAAAAAGCTCACCAGCGGCGTTGCGGTCAGGGACGCCAGGTGCAAAGGCCCCGAATCGGCCCCCAGGTAAACCGCAGCCCCGGCGATCAGCTGCAGCAGCTCGCGGAGCGCCAGCATTCCCGAGAAGTCGAACGCGTGGGGCATTTTGCTCAAATTGGCGGCCCGCTGTTTTTCCTCATCGTTGTGACCGATCAGGAAAACCGGAATCCGCCTGGCGCTCAGGCTGTTGATCAAGGCGGAGAAATTTTCCATCCCCCAATCCCGGAAGCGGTTGCCGGCGCCCAAATGAATGACCACCTTGGGGCGTATGTCCCTGACCGCTTCCAGGCGCTTGGAAACGGGGAACCGTGAAAAGTCCAGGGCGGGAAACGGCGGGGGCTCGCCTACCAGGATGCCGATCTTTTCCAGCAGCCTGGCTTGGTTTAAGACCGAGTGGCTGGGAGAGGTTCCGTTGCGGCGGGGAAGCATGTGGGTATACGCCCAGTTGCGGTTGGGAGTGCGGTACCCCACCCGCATGGAAGCCCCGCCGGCAAAAGTGAGCAACGCGCTTGTCGGACCCGAATGAAAATCAATTGCGGTCTGGATGCCCAAGCTTTTTATTTTTTTGCGGAAATTCCAGATATCCCGCCAACCCGGTTTAACCGGAACCGTGATGATGTTGTCTATATTGGGGATGATTTCTGCCAGTTCACGGAATCGTTCTTCGACTACGTAATGAACCCGGCTTTGTGGCCGCTGTTTCTTGAAAATTTCGATGGCCGGGATGGTAAAAATGATATCGCCGAGCAGGCGCAGGCGGATGAATAGCACATCTTCCGGAATATTCTTGCCAGACTCAATGAACGGCATCATTCCTCCGCTGACGCTTGAATCCTTTTCATACCGCCAAGGTGTAGAATATTTATACAGAACAAAATCAAAACAGGTCGATTTTCGCACTTTTACTTTCGGCTGTCAACCCTGAATTAATGTGGATTAGAATGGTTAGACTTCCGGAATCAAGATCCATTGGTTATTTCTGGTAATTGCATTTATTATAGGCATTTCCAACAGATAGAAAGTATGCAATCCGAGGAAATCCATATTCCATAAGATTCTATAAAGTAATTAAAACAGATTTCCACAGTCCCTGCGCAAAAACGTGCCCGGTCTTATTTGCAAAGAAAATGGAAAGTTTCAACGCTGCGGTTGCCGGCAAAATCGGCCGCTTGAACCAGCAAGTCATTCTTGCCCCGGCGCACCCCGGCGGTCGCATCGATCAGAATATGCCTCCAATCGGGATCGTATTCGCATTCCGCCTTTTGGCCGTTGATAAAGACCGCCACGGTCCCCTCATCGATCCCCTTGCCCCGGTCAAGCAGTCGGACCACGAGTTTTTCATGAGCTTCGGAACGCCAGACGCGGCGGCCGCGGAAACTTATTTGCGGAGGATCCACGTCGCGCAGCAGGGCGAAAATCCCTCCGCTCAAAACCCGGCAGCCCAGATACTCCTTTTCGGGAACCCTCTGGGTCTGGACATAGTTCCACTTTTTCCCGCTGGCCTGGTATCTGAAAATCCCCAGCTGCTCCTGACGCGCCTGATCGCGAGGAATTTTAAACTTGAAAAAAACCGTGTCCAAAAATGTAAAATGGACCGGGGCAACGCTCACCGGACCAGCCAGCATGGGATAATCGACAGGCAATCCCACATTTTCGAGCTGCAGGACCGTCGGCTCCAATACGCTTCCAGCGGCGAAATCGGCGAGGAAATCGCCATAGCGGAACTGGCGGGCGGTTCGGCTTTTCAGGACCAGCAGCAGGATGTTCTTGTGCAGTTCTTCCACCGCCTGCCGGCCGTCGGAAAGGATGAAGCGCAATTGCACGCGCATTTCATCGTTCAAAGGTTTGAAGCAAAAAAAGACCCCTTCGCTGTACTCCTTGGCCGCGGCGACCTGCTCCTGATTTCCTTGCAGGATTTTCAGCGTGATCCAGGCTGGCGGCATGGGGAAATCCTTGATTTTTATGACCACGTCGTCCCGGTTGATATAGATTGAAAGATCGCTGTCGGCCAAAACCCGGCGCTGGCCCGCATTCAGCTCGTATTCCTTTTGAAAAGCCCTCTCCACGCTCGGGAACTTGCGTAGCGGGACCACGGCTACGGCCTGGTTTTGCTGCCGGTCCTTGACGATCACCCTGATTTCATGTTCCCCGGGTGCCAGCAGGCCAAGATTTTCGGCGAACGGCGAATTCCCTTTTTCCATGGCGAAACCGCTCTGGGGAAACAGCTTGTAAAAATAAACGCCGTTGTCCGAGCCGGCCATGTCATAGAGCATCCCCAATTGGTTGTTGTCGTCCCGGACCAGGCGCTCAAAAACGACCCGGTAATACAGTTGCCCGTCCAAGTAGGCCTCCAGGCTGTAAGGGGCCACCTGCTGCCTCCCGCCCGCGATATCATAGGCTTGCATGGACAGGTCGAACGGCCCGGTCACGGTCAGCGGCTCAGCCAATGTGTACGCTAAGCCATTATTTCGCAGCTTGAAATAGAATTCCCCGAGATTGTCATTCAGCAGAAAATTTCCGCGGCTGCGCAGCACGATTCCTTTCAAGCGCGGCGCGATATCATCCTCAGGAGGGTTGCCGATCCAGGAGAGCGGATTGAGCGCTCCATCCACCTGGTCGCGAATTTCCAGATGCAGGTGCGGGAAGCCGTGGCCGCTTTCGCCGCTGAAAGCGATCACCTCGCCCTGGCGCACAGCTATGGGTTCGGGCAGAGCGTATCTGCCGAAATACTTCTCAGCGCTGCGTTTTCGTTCCCGAACGACAAGGGACTCGATGCGGTCGCAAAATTTTTCCAGGTGGCCGTAGATGGAGGTATTGCCATCCCTGTGCCTGAGATAAATGACGCTGCCCATCCCGGTCTTGGATACGCCGATCCTTTCGATCACGCCGTCGGCAATGGCCAGCACCGGATAGCCGGTTCTTTGGAAAGTCCGCAGATCCATGCCGGCATGAAAGTGATTGGCCCTGAATTCCTGAAAAGTGGAGCTGATGCCATTGGAGATATCGAGCGGCCAGATATAGCTTTTCTCGTTTTCCTGCGCCGTCAACAGCAACGAGCGGATCGCAAGGTAAAACAGAACCGTTTTTTTCATTCGCTGCCGATTTTATGCCAAAACGGCCGTAAATACAACCGGTTTGAAAATGCGGCTGAAATCATATATACTGATTTTTCATCAAGCCGGGCGTTCCGGATGACGGCCCGACGCAGAACCCGAAGAGGTGCATGGATGAGTTTTTTTAAAAATGTCATGAAAATGACCCTGCTGGCGGTTTTTACCGTCCTGTGTTTCCCGCTGCGCATCCATGCCTACATCGACCCCGGCACAGGCAGTTATGTATTTCAAATCATCATCGCCGCCTTCGTGGCCGTATTGTTCATGGTCAAAGTCTATTGGCTCAAGATCAAGGCTTTTGTCCTCCGCCTGTTCGGAAAAAAATCGACGTGATGCAGGCGGAAGGCCTGGCTGCGAGTTCGTTCCGCGACCCCAGCGGTTTTGTTTTTTGGCATCAGGGTTGCATGTACCGCCAGGTCAACCGGTCTTATCGCGAACACTTTGACCTGTTGATCCATTCCGGGCTTTATCAGGAACTGAGCGCGGCCGGGTTCATGATCCGCCATGAGGAAGCGGCAGCGGAACTGGTCCGGACTGCGGATGGCTACAAGGTCATCCGGCCGACTCTGGTGCCGTTCATCTCCTACCCTTTCGAATGGTCCTTCAGCCAGCTCAAGGACGCGGCCCTGCTGACCTTGGAAATTCAGAAGATAGCCCTTGCCCATGGCATGGTCTTGAAAGATGCCAGTGCCTACAATATTCAGTTCAGCGAGGGGAGACCGCTGCTCATCGACACCCTGTCTTTCGCAAAATATACGGAAGGCCGGCCTTGGGTGGCTTACCGCCAGTTCTGCCAGCATTTCCTGGCGCCCCTGGCGCTCATGGCGCGCCGCGATGTCCGCCTCAGCCAGTTGTCCCGGATCTTTCTGGACGGGATCCCCTTGGACCTGGCCAGCCGTCTGCTGCCGGCCGGGACGCGAGGCAAATTTTCCCTGCTGGCGCACATCCATCTCCATGCCCGTTCGCAAAAGCGCTACCAGGACGGACGACCCGTGGGCTCGCAGCGCAAGCTGAATCGGTTTTCCTTCCTGGCCTTGATCGACAGCCTGAAATCGGCCGTCGCCGGCCTGCGTTGGCAGCCTCGGGGAAGCGTCTGGGCGGACTATTACGAGCACACCAATTATTCCCCGCTGGCCATGGAGTGCAAACGAAAATGGCTGGATGATTTTTTACAGGCGCTGCAACCGCGCCAGGTCTGGGACATCGGCGCCAACACAGGATTTTTCAGCCGGCTGGCATCGGCCCGGCAAATCCCCACCGTTTCCCTGGACATCGATCCCGCCGCGGTGGAAAAAAATTATCTGCAATGCCGCCAGGAAGGAAACCGCTTTCTACTGCCGCTGCTCGGAGATATCACCAACCCCAGTCCCGCCATCGGCTGGGGAAACGCTGAACGGATGTCACTGCTCGAACGCGGGCCTACCGATACCGTACTGGCCATGGCCTTGGTGCATCACCTGGCCATCGGCAACAACCTGCCCCTGGCCAGGATCGCCGCCTTGTTCAGCACTCTTTGCCGGACACTGATCATGGAGTTCATTCCCAAGGACGATTCCCAGGTGCGGCGCCTGCTGGCCAGCCGCGAAGATATTTTCCCCGATTACCATGAACAGGGATTCGCCGCGGAATTCAGCAGGTTTTTTTCCATCGAGCGCGTCGAAAAAATCGAACAGTCGGGCCGCCGCCTTTACCTGCTGAAAAACAAGTCAACGCCTGGAGCGGAAACGCGGCCACACTGAACGGGGCGCTAAATCGGAATCCTAGGGATGACGCTGCTGCAGGTACTCGCGGATACGCTCGCGCACGATCTGGTGGGTGGAGTCGTCGCCGAACATTTCCTGCAGCCCGGCCAGCCCCAGGTATGGAATGATCTTCAAAATGATCTTGATCGGTGCCTCCGGGTCATGGACGACGGCCACGGCCACCGCCTGGTTCAAGTGCCACGGACTGTTATCCAGGGCGGTATATAAATTGGTGTGGTCGCCATGGCGGTTGATGAAGCGTAAGACGACATCTTCGCTGCAGTTGGGGCTGTTGAGTATGGTTTCGATCAACTGCGGCTGATTCTCGTCGCTCAAGTCAAGCAGCAGCGCATTGGGGGCGATTTTGAGCAAGGACACCTTTTCGCCCAGGGCCAACCGCCGGTAACGCTGCCGGAATTCGTTTTCGGCTTTTTTCCTGATGAAGGGGTTGGTCTTGACGTTTTTGATGACCCGCACCAGATCCACGGTGAATAGTTTGCTGATGATCCCCAGGGAAATGCTCTGGGGAAATTTGGGATGCTGGACCAGGTGCAGCAACACCCGGTAATCGTTCTTGTGCTGACGATATATTTCCTCCAGCTCTTCCTGGCTGATGCCGGAAAACTGAAGCTTTTTTAAGACATGGAGTGTCGCCAACGTCAGTTTAATGGTTGACCAGTAATACAAAGACGCTGATCCAGAGGATAATGTTGACGGTAAAAGGCAGGTCGGTGTAGATGATCTCGGAAGGGCTTTCCCCCTCGCCTTTGGCGTAGGAAAGGAAAAGATAGCGGAATATTCCGAAGATGACGAAGGGCACCGTGTAAAAAAGCTTGGTGGAGTGGAACCTGTGCTGCACGTCCGGCGACATGACGTACATGATATAGGCGATCAAGGTGGTGGCGGTGGAAATGCTGATCATCTGGTCGAGCAGGCTGACCGTGTAGCTGAGCAGGGTTTTGCGCGTGACCTTTTCCGGAACCAAGTCCTGCATTTTCAGCAGCTCCTGCCGGCGCTTGATCAAGGCCAGAAAGATGGCCAGAAGAAAAGTGCTGATCAGGATCCAGGGATAGAGGGTGATCTGGTTCACCGCCGCCCCGGCCAGGACACGCAGGACGAAGTCGAAGGCGATGATCATGATATCAATGATGACCATGCTTTTCAAAAACAGCGAATACAGGATATTGATAACTATGTAAAACAGGGATATATAAAAAAACTCGCGGTTGAAACAGAAGATGAGCACCAGGACGCAGGTCAGTAGAACAGCGGCGAAAATAGCGGCATGAACGATGGGCAGGCGGCCGGCGGCGATGGGGCGGTTCTTTTTTTCCGGATGCAGCCGGTCCCGGTCCCGGTCCAGGATATCGTTGAAAATGTAAATGCCGCCGGTGATGAAGCTGAACAAGACGAAGGCCAGCAGGCTCCGGCCAACGATGCTTGGCTGAAACATGTGTTCTGCTTTTTTCTCGGCCAGTGAAAAAATCATCGGGGCGAACATGAAAACATTCTTCACCCATTGTTTGGGCCGCATGGAGATGAGCAAATCTTTGATCCGCATGATGCTAT
>JAPKZM010000176.1 GCA_026393775.1 Candidatus Aminicenantota bacterium | reverse complement strand
GACCGGGCGCCAAGAGGTGGTCGAGGAGCTCAGGCTGGAGGTCGTCTGCCCGCGCAGCAAAGCCCCGGCCGTGTGCGAGGCCATCGCGGCCGCTCACAGCTACGAGACGCCCGCCATCGACGTTTACCCGCTGGAGGATTTTCCCCCGGGCTGCGGCGGCGGGCGGGTCGGAACGCTAGAGCGGCCGATGACCGTGCGGTCGATCATCGCCAGGCTTAAGAAGGCCACCGGCGCGCCGCACGTTCAGGTCGCGGCCCCGGCCGACCTTGGGCTCCCGAGGGGGGCGGACAAAGCGGACGGTCAGGGCAGGCTCGTGCGCCGCGTGGCGGTCTTCACCGGCTCCGGCGGTTCGGCCTGGGCGGCGGCGGCCGAGGCGGGCGCGACGCTCTACGTCACCGGCGAGATGGGCTATCACGACGCTCTGGACGCCGTTGCCGGCGGGCTGACCGTGCTGTGCCTGGGCCACGGGCACTCCGAGCGACCAGGCATTCGCGCGCTGGCCCGTCGGGCGGGCGAGATGCTGGGCAAGCTCAAGGTGATAAACTCCGTCCGCGACCGCGACCCGTTCGCGACGGTTTGAAGAGGAAGCAGAGGAGGGGAGACGCGGAGACGCGGAGACGCGGGGACAGCGGGGACAAAAGAAGAAACGGATTACCGCAGAGGCGCAGAGACACAGAGGGCAGGAGAAAGGTTATAAACTCCGCTTGCTACCGCGATCCGCGCACGACATCGTGACGAGGAAGTGCAGTCACCAGAGTCCCAGGGATTGCTATCCATGGGCTTCAGAACACTCCGCTCGTTGCGCTGATTTCTGATTCAGGGGAGAACCGCTGGTTCCTTATTCAGGGAGATCACATGTACCGGGGGGACCACATGATTCAGGGAGAGCACATGGGACCTGGTGAGACCGTTCGATAGGGGAGCAGCCCGAAGCCCAGGGATAGCAATCCCTGGGTGCGACGTTCGCAATCCAAGTCCCAACTGTCTATCTACCAACTGCTACTTTCTTCTTTTCCCCCTCAGCGCTCTCTGCGCTCTCTGCGCCCTCTGCGCGAAATCTTCTTTTTTTCTTCTTCTTTGTCACTTCTTCGCGGGCGCCTTCGCTGGCGGCTTTGCCGACTTGGTGGTCGGCTTTGCGACCGGGCCGCCGGCGGGATGGGGCAGGGAGGGCATTTCGGGTTTGCACCTGGGCACTTCCTTGATCGAGACCTGGCGGAAGACCACGTAATCGGGATTCTCATCTCGGCCAAGCTGGTAGACCCAGTAGATGACCGGGATCTGGTCGCGTTTTGGGGTGGCCAGGAGCTTGCCTACCTGCGTCTTGCCCTCCTTGTTGACGGGAGCGGCGGTGAACTTCCACTCTGGCACCTCGCCGTCGGCTGTGCCGACAGCCATGAGGTAGCCAACCGGGTAGTGGTCGATCGGGCCGCCGGTGAGCTTCACCTTGCCGCCCTCATCTCCGGCCGATGCCTCCCCGCGCCTTGCGACAAGGCGGAACTGCGTCCCGGCCAAGCGGGTCCAATCGTCGATGTCGCCGGCGTCGGAGTCTATCTGCATGCCGATCAGAAGGACCTTGCCGGCCATCGGGTTGGCCAGGAGCGGGTCGTTCGGGATATCAGCGCCCTTGAGGGCCTTTTTCAGGTCCTCCGGTGTCGGCATGTAGGCGGATTTCATCCGCAGGCTTTCGAGGCGGGCAAAGGTCGTGCCGTTCGCCCCGGCCATGTTGCGTGCGCAGGCGGCTTCGCGGAGCAAGTCGGCGTGCAGGTCGTTGAAGCTGCCCTCGCCGCCGAAGGCCCCAATGGAGCCCAGGCTGCCTATGCTGACGGCGAAGTCGTACGGGCAGAACGGCCAGACCCGCTGGTCGCGCCGGAGGGCATTGTCATAAGGCGTGTAGCCCAGCACGAAATCGCCGAACGGCAGCATCTGCATGATCACCAGGACTATTCCGACCATGGTCATGCTGGCGATGAGGCCGAAGGCTGTTCCGCCGATGCGGTCCGCCCAGAGGCCGAACTGCACGGTTTCCGGCACGAGCGCGTCGGCAAGCCAGCGCGAGCCGATCAGCGTCAGCACGAAAAGGGCTATCAGGGCCACGCCGTTTGCGATCGGCCCCTGCCGGTCGTAAAGCACCGCCGAGGCCAGCGCCGGGTAGGCGTTGAGCGCGAAGGCGGCGCACAGCACCGACAGCACCGCCGCTATCATCGAACT
>JAPKZM010000153.1 GCA_026393775.1 Candidatus Aminicenantota bacterium | reverse complement strand
TTGATGGAGATGACAAGCTGCAGATCTATGTTCGCAAGGAAATGGTCCCGGAAAAGGATTTCTCGCTGTGCCAGCTCCTCGATATCGGCGATATTATCGGGGTCAAGGGAAAAATATTCAAGACCCATACTCAAGAGCTGTCCATCCTGGTCAGCGAATTGACATTTCTGGCCAAATCGTTTCACCCGCTGCCGGAAAAATGGCACGGCCTGCAGGACAAGGAATTGCGCTTCCGCCAACGCTACCTGGACCTGATCGTCAACCCGGAAGTCAAGGAGGTATTCCGCAAGCGCTCGCGAATCATCCAGAACATCCGCGCTTTTTTTCATGACCGCGGCTACATTGAAGTCGAAACGCCGATGATGCACCAGATCCCCGGCGGGGCGTCGGCCAGGCCGTTCATTACCCACCACAATGCCTTGAACATCGACCTGTATCTGCGGGTCGCGCCAGAATTGTACTTAAAGAGGCTGCTGGTCGGCGGCATGGAAAAAGTGTTTGAAATCAACCGCAATTTCCGCAATGAAGGCGTTTCCCTGATGCACAACCCTGAATTCACCATGATTGAATTCTATGAACTGTACAAGGATTTCAATGATTACATGAACCTGACCGAGGAGTTGTTGCAGGGCTTGAACCGTGAAATCGACTTGGCGGACGGCACAATCCGCTGGCAGGATAAGCGCATTTCCCTGCAGCCCCCTTTCAAAAGAGTGAAGTTCATGGAAATCCTAGCCGAAAAATCGGGCTTGGCGCCGAATGAATTGTGGGATGAGGAATTTTTGAAAAAGCATATCCGCCGGCAGTTTCCCGACGAGCCGCTGCCGCCGACGTTCGGCAAGATGCTGGAGCTATTGTTCGATTCCTATGTCGAAAAAAATCTGCTGGAACCCACTTTTGTCATCCATTATCCCAAGGCCATCTCGCCGCTTTCAAAAGTGTCGCGCCTGGACGAACGCGAAACCGAGCGTTTTGAACTCTTTATTGCCGGCATGGAAATCGCAAACGGTTTTTCCGAGCTGAACGATCCCTTGGAACAGCGCCGGCGTTTCGAAGCGCAACTGCAGGATCGGGAAAAAGGCGATGACGAAGCCCAGCGGATAGACAATAATTTTCTCAATGCCCTGGAATACGGCATGGCGCCGGCGGCCGGGGAGGGGATCGGCATCGACCGCCTGGTGATGCTGTATACGGGGGCGGCGACCATCAAGGAAGTCATCCTCTTCCCTTTGCTGAGACCCCGGGAATGAAGTTCGAGTGGTTCATCGCCGTCAGGTACCTGAGCAAGGGCCGAAAAAACTCTTTCATATCAATCATTTCCCTGGTGTCCATTCTGGGCATTGCCATCGGCGTAGCCGCGTTGATCATTGCCCTGGCCCTGATCAACGGTTTTCAGAATGACATCCGCAACCGGATCTTGAGCTCTTCGGCCCACATCATGATCAGCGACCGCCTGGGTGACGGCATCGAAAACTACCGGAACTTGGCCGCCAGGGTGGAAAAGGAATTTCCGGACGTAAAAACCGTAATGCCGGTTGTTTACGGGACCGTCCTGGTCAAGGGCAATGGCCGGGAAGTGGCCGGCGCCGTATTCCGCGGCATGGATCTGCAGCAAAAGAAAAAGGAAAGCTGGCTGAAAAAGCTCGAGTTCGGCGCTTCACCTGCCAACGAACGGGAATTGCTGATCGGCAGGGAATTGGCCTTGAAGATGAATCTTTTCACCGGAGACAGCTGCCTGGTGATTTCCCCGCAGGCGGCCCTGTCGCCGCTGGGTATGATCCCCCGTTTCAAAAAATTCAGGATTTCCGGAGTTTTTAGATCCGGACTTTTTGAATTCGACAATGGCACGGTCATTGCCGGCTTGGGCGCCGGCCAAAAGCTGTTCTCGCTGCCCGACCGGATCAACTACCTGCAGGTCAACCTGGACGATATTTTTAGCGCCGAAGCCGTCGCCGCCCGTATGCGCAAGCTCTTGCCGATTCAGTATGCGGTGATCACCTGGAAAGAATTGAACCAGTCCCTCTATTCAGCTTTGCAACTTGAAAAAACCGTACTTTTTTTTACTCTGACACTGATCATCGTCGTCGCTTCGCTGAACATCGTCGCCGGGCTGATTCTGCTGGTCATGCAAAAAATAAGGGATATCGGCATTCTCCTTTCCTATGGGACCACGGCAGCCCAGATCAAGAAAATATTCTTCATCCAGGGCGCGATCATCGGACTACTGGGGACGATCCTGGGTTCGCTCCTGGGCCTGGGATTCTGTTTTTTGGCCAACCGTTACGAATTGATCAAGGTCCCGGCTGAGATCTACCAGGTCAGCTACGTGCCCTTCCGCCTCGGCGCCTTCGACCTGCTGGCGGTGGTCCTGGTTTCGCTGCTCATCAGTTTCGGCGCTACGCTGATTCCAGCCCGCAAGGCGGCCCAGGTTTCCGTGGTGGACGCGGTTAAGTACGAATGAGATTATTTTTTATTTTTCTAAAAAAACTATTGCAATTATTTAATTTTGTTTTATTTTAAGTTACAATTATCGTATGTATGAATCGAGGCTCCATGGAGGGAAGGTGAGACAACGACCGACGGCTCTATTATTGTCCGGGCTTTTGCTGGCGCTGGTATGGGCAGGAAATCCGCTGGACGCTCAAACGGCCGTAAACTGGGCTGGAATCGAAGCCGCCTGGAACGTCTATTACATGAATCCCACCGAAGCGGATGCCGAAAAGGTGCTGCAATTACTTCCAGGCACGGAGAAAATCCTAGACATCAAGGACGGTTTCTCAGTCGTCAACGCGATCAACGATCATCTGGGAGTATTGGAAGGGGAGATCTATGCCGGCAATCCCAATGCGATCAAACTGGGTTTTCGCCTGCTGACGATCTCCTACGGGACTTTCGAAGTCGCCCTGAACAAGATCCTCGGCAACCTGATCTCGTACAATCCCCGGCTCTTTCTGGAGGAATTGGCGGCCCACCGCAATTTGTTTTTGATACTGGATCCGGTCTTGGCCAGTTTTGTAAATGAAATTCCCAACGATCTCGCTGCCCTGGAACTGGAAAAGAAATTGCGAATTCAATCTCTCGAATCGGTCGAGGATAAAACGCTCAAGTCCCTGCGCAATGAATGCATTAAAATCCTGAAGAAGCTGTAGCGGTTTTTCGGAAAAAAATTACTGAAAAAGGGTATTCAGATATGCGGCCGCCACCCGCGGCCAGGTAAAAAATTCTTTCCGCTCCCGCCAGCCGGCCCTGATTCTTTCGCTTTCAGAACTTGGTTCGTCCAGGAAGTCTCCGATGGCGTCGGCCACCAGTTCGGGATCGGGATTCTCGACGAATATGGCCAGGTCGTGATACATCTCCTGGAGTGACGACGAGGGCAGGAGCAATGGGACCGTGCCGCAGGCCAACGCCTCCAGGGGAGGAAATCCGAACCCTTCATAGGAAGAGATATAGACGAAAAGGTCCAGGGCGGAATAAAACACATTCAACTGCTCCTCCGGGAGCCATTCGAGCCAGGTGACCCCCTCCCGGCGCAGCCAATCGTTCATTTCCCTGCCAGAGAAGTTCCGACCGACAAGGATCAGCGCCAGGTCATGCTTTTCCCGCAGCCGTTCGCACGCCTGGATCAATTCCCGGACATGGCGCCGCTTGAAAATGCTGCCCAGGAACCCGATCACCTTCTTGCCCGACAGCCGGTAGCGTTCTTTGAAGGCGTCGATTTCAGCTTTTGCCACGCGCCTGAAACCGGCTTCGATGGCGAGCGGGATCGTATGAATTTTTTCCGCGGACACTCCGTAGTAACGGCACAATTCCCCCCGTGTGAATTCTGAGTCGGTGTAAATTCGGTCGGCTTTTTTCAGGCTCCAGCGGCATTTCCAGTCCTTCCCGATCCGCTCCTTGAGCGAGAAATCACGCCCCAGCGCTCTCCAGGCGACATCGTGGACCGCCAGGGCCGATTTCCCATCGTAGAAAAACGGAAGCTGGTTACCGGCCGCAAACAGCAACCCGTAATCGCCGTTGCGTAGTTTTTTGCGCAGCGGGCCGTTCTGCCAGAACGTGTAGCCGCCGGCCGCCGGAAGGATTGTTTTTTCCAGGTTGCTGAAGCGGTTAAAAAGAGCGATATCTTCACGCAGGAAAAGATGATAGTGGTTCCGGGAATCGGATTTGAGGATTTCTGACAGCAGGTTGCGCAGGTAGCGTCCGACTCCGGTCGGCCGCTGGGTTAGGTCGTAGCCGTCGATCGCGAT